>JAVBUX010000105.1:0-11834 GCA_031554915.1 Bacteroidales bacterium
TGGTGTCGGAGGACGTACGGATATGACTTTTGATGAATTGGCCAAAGTATTTGCCGACAATAAAGAAACTCCGGTTACTTTGAATTTTTATAGAGATAATCAATTGAAGGAGATTTCAATTGCTCCTGATGGAAACGGAAAAATTGGTGTATCCCGTAAATCTCCGATGCTTATTTTTCAAACCATTCACAAGCACTATGGTTTTTTTGCTTCATTTCCTGCCGGAATTTCTAAAGGGATTTCTACTATTAAAGGGTCCCTAGGACAATTCAAGTATATTTTTACAAAAGAAGGAGCTAGCAGTTTAGGTGGTTTCGGCACTATCGCCAATATATTTCCTTCTCTTTGGAACTGGGAAGCTTTCTGGAATATGACTGCATTCTTATCGATTATCCTTGGAGTTATGAATCTTTTACCGATCCCTGCTTTGGATGGAGGGCATGTTATGTTCTTGATTTATGAGGTGATAACCGGCCGTAAGCCAAATGAGAAATTCATGGAATACGCTCAGATTGCAGGTATGATATTCTTATTGGGATTACTTCTGTACGCTAATGGAAACGATATATTCAGGTATTTGATAAAATGATATTAAGCCGCATGAAATATTCCTTTTTGCGATATTTGCTGTTAGCATTTATCGCAAGTGGACTATTTTCATGTAGTTCAACTAAATATGTGCCTGATGGCCTGTATTTGCTCGATAAGGTACATATTGAGTCCGATCACCCTGATTACGGAACTTTGGAATTACGGTCTCAGGTTAGGCAACTTCCTAATTATAAGATGTTTGCGTTAAATAAAACTCAATTGCAATTTTATAATCTTTCAGGAAAAGATACAATCCGTTGGGTCAACCGTTTTTTGAAAAAGATTGGAGAGCCTCCTGTCCTTTATGATTCTTCTAAAGTTGTGAAGACAACAGAAAGTTTGAAAAATTTCTTTGTCAATAAAGGGTATATGGATGCCGAGGTTTCTTCAGAACTGGAAAAGAAAGGTAAAAAGATAGAAGTTACTTATCGGATAAAGTCGAATGAACCATATCTGATTAGGGAATATGTTGAAGATATCCAGGATAGTACAGTGTATAACGCTTTGTATGGAGATCCAAAAGTTATTCCGGGAGAACCCGCTTCATTTCAGACTCCATTGGTTAGGCAGGGCATGTTATTTGACCGGGGGGTGTTGGATGAGGAACGAGGACGGATAACTAATCTGCTTCGTAATCGAGGGTATTATGCATTTGAAAAAGATTATATTTCATATTCTGCAGATACCGGTTTGATAAACCATGGAGTGGATCTAACGCTTCAACTTCACCCTTTTGCGGAAATTTTGCCTACAGGAAGTTATGCGGAAGTTTCTCATAGAAAATATTTTTTTGATAAAGCTTATATTTACCTTGATTACGATCCGTTAAAAATGGCGGGATATGAAAGTTATAAGGCCAGGGATAGTGTGTCTATGAATGGTTATACAATTTATTATCGAGGAACCAAGCCTTCTATTCGTCCTTCGATTTTGACCAGTAATAGTTTTTTGACCCTTGGTCGCCCGTATTCTCAACTGAGGGAAGAGGCTACTTATGCTGCCTATTCAACATTGCAGGCTTTGACTAATGCGAATATTTATTTTGAGGAGTTTTTCAGGAACGATACGGCTTTCCTGACGACCCGGATTTATACAATGCCGGCAAAGAAACAATCGACTACTTATGAAATTGAGGGGACCAACACTGCAGGAGACTTGGGGGTTGCTCTTTCAACCAATTATACTCACAGGAATCTCTTTAGAGGGTCAGAGACATTCAATCTTAAACTTCATGGAGCTTATGAAGCGATAACAGTTGCATCATCAGGATTAAATAATCCTTATTTTGAATTGGGAGCAGATGCTTCTATCCGGATTCCTAAATTTATGGTCCCATTTTTGAGTGAGGCATCCAAGCGTAAAATGCATGCTTCAACAGCATTTTCTCTGAGTTATAATTATCAGACTCGTCCGGAGTTTGTTCGAACGCTCCTTTCAGGAGGATTGAGTTACTTATGGGGAGGCAGGGGAGCATCTTCATCGCGACATCAATTTGATTTGATAGATATCAATTATATTTATCTACCCTGGACTGATCCCGAATTCTTGAATCAGTTACCTCCCAGTGCAGTTTATTTTGGATATAAGAGTCAGTTTATTGTGGGGATGGGGTATTCTTACAGTCATTCAACGTTTGATCCTGCTCATAAAACCAGGAATGTGCATAATCTGAGATTTTCGTTCGAATCGGCAGGTAATTTATTGTACGCATTGAGCAAACCCTTAAATTTTAAAAAGAATGTGGATGGGTCGTATTTATTATTTAATACGGATTATGCTCAATTTGTGAAAGGTGATATTGATTATTCCAAGACAATTTATATTGACAAAAACAATTCCGTAGCCTGGAGAATAGGAGGAGGGCTTGGTCTTCCTTATGGTAATTCGGAGGGCTTACCTTTTGAAAAGCGTTATTATTCGGGAGGTGCCAATAGTGTTCGGGCCTGGTCTGTACGGGAATTGGGTCCCGGGTCTTATCAACAAAATGATAGTACAAACTTCTTTTTTCAGTCCGGAGACATCAAGTTAGACCTGAATATCGAGTATAGAACCCGATTTTTCTGGAAATTTGAAGCAGCCGCTTTTATTGATGCAGGAAATATCTGGACGATAAAGAATTATTCCGGTCAGGAAGGTGGATTATTTAAATTCAATTCTTTTTATAAGGAAATTGCTGTCGGTTATGGTCTAGGCTTACGTTTGGATTACGACTTTTTCTTGATTCGAGCCGATTTCGGATGGAAAGCATATAATCCGGCCAACCGGGGAGAAGACCGCTGGACTATTTTGCATCCAAACTTTACTAATAATTTTGCCTGGCATATTGCTGTCGGGTATCCCTTCTAAGTATTATTTATGTAATCAGTGAAATCTGTGTGAAACATTTTTTGAAGATTGATTGATTTTTGATAAACTTTCTGTAATTTTGTTGGATTTTTAACAGGTTTAATAATAAATATATGGCAAAAGTAACAAAAGAAGCAGCCTTGTTGTATCACTCACAAGGAAAACCGGGAAAGATAGAGGTAATTCCAACTAAACCCTACAGTACACAGGCCGATTTGTCGTTGGCTTATTCTCCGGGGGTTGCAGAACCTTGTTTGGAGATAGAAAAGGATCCGGAAACAGCATACGATTATACCTCGAAAGGAAATCTTGTAGCGGTAATTTCTAATGGAACAGCGGTACTGGGACTTGGTGATATAGGAACATTAGCCGGCAAGCCGGTTATGGAAGGTAAAGGGTTGTTATTCAAAATTTTTGCCGGAATTGATGTGTTCGATATTGAAGTAGATGAAAAAGATCCAGAGAAATTTATTCAAGCAGTAAAGGCTATTGCTCCTACATTCGGAGGAATTAACCTTGAAGACATTAAAGCTCCTGAATGTTTTGAGATTGAAACCCGTTTGAAAGCAGAACTGGATATTCCGGTTATGCATGATGACCAACATGGTACTGCTATTATTTCTTCTGCAGGTGTGATCAATGCATTGGAACTTGCCGGAAAGAAAATTGGAGAAGCAAAGATTGTTGTAAATGGTGCCGGTGCTTCAGCGAATTCCTGTACAAAATTATATATTGCTCTTGGTGCAAAAAAAGAAAATATCGTCATGTGCGATAGCAAAGGCGTAATTTCAGTTCGTCGTACAGATTTGAACGAATCAAAAAAATTCTTTGCAACAGAACGTAATGTCAATACTTTAGAGGAGGCTGTTGTCGGAGCAGATGTTTTCCTTGGATTATCTGTTGCCGATGTTTTGACGGAAGATATGGTTCGTAGTATGAACAATAATCCGATTGTGTTTGCTCTTGCAAATCCGAATCCTGAAATTTCTTATGAAAAAGCCAAAACTTCCCGTGAAGATTTAATTTTTGCCACAGGACGTTCCGACTATCCTAACCAGATCAATAATGTATTAGGTTTCCCATATATTTTCCGTGGTGCTTTGGATGTACGTGCCACCACGATTAATGAAGAAATGAAACTGGCTGCGGTTAAGGCTATTGCAGCGCTTGCAAAAGAATCGGTTCCTGATGTGGTAAATGCTGCTTACGGATTGAAACGTTTGTCATTCGGACGCGAATACCTGATTCCAAAACCATTGGATCCACGATTGTTGACATGGGTATCGGTTGCAGTTGCCAAGGCAGCCATTGAATCCGGAGTTGCCCGCAAAGCGATCACCAATTGGGATGCGTATGCAAATCAGTTACGCGAGCTGATGGGATACGATAATAAACTGATCCGCCAATTCACAGATATGGCCAAACAAAATCCGAAACGTGTGGTTTTTGCAGAAGGAAGCCATGAGAACATGCTGAAGGCAGCAGCAACTTGTCGTGATGAAGGAATTTGTCATCCGATTGTGCTTGGAAATGATGAACGTATCGAAAAACTTGCTGCAGAATTGAAATTGGATTTGAACGGAATTGAGATCGTTAATTTACGTCATGACCGCGAAGAAGCCCGCCGTGAGCGATATGCCTCTATCCTTGCCGAGAAGCGTGCTCGTGAAGGCGCTACATACGATGAGGCCAAAGATAAAATGTTTGAGCGTAACTATTTCGGAATGATGATGGTAGAAACAGGTGATGCCGATGCTTTCATTACCGGAGTATATACAAAGTATTCGAATACAATCAAGGTTGCCAAAGAAGTAATCGGTATTCGTGATGGATACAAAAACTTTGCGGCAATACATATTCTGACAGGTAAAAAAGGTACATTCTTTCTGGCGGATACATTGATTAACAGACACCCTTCTACAGAAGTGTTGATCGATGTTGCAAATCTGGCCAATGATGCAGTTCGTTTCTTTGCTCATGAACCGGTAATGGCAATGTTGTCGTATTCCAACTTTGGGGCAGATCAGGAAGGTAGTCCGGCCAGTGTGCATAAAGTGGTAGCTGCACTTCAGGAACAACATCCGGACTTGCCGATCGATGGAGAAATGCAAGCTAGTTTTGCCTTGAATCAGGACTTACGTGACCGGAAATATCCGTTCAGCCGTTTGAGAGGGAAAGACGTTAATACATTGATATTCCCTAACTTGAGTTCTGCTAATATTACTCAGAAAATGATGCAGGAAATGGGAGTAGGAGAGATGATCGGTCCTATTCAGATTGGTTTGAAGAAACCTATTCACTTTACGGATATTGAAAGCTCGGTGAGAGATATTGTCAATATTACTACTGTCGCGGTAATCGATGCAATAGTACAAGCTCAGATCAATAAGAAATAAACCTGATTATTTATATAGAGCGCCATTTTTGCATAATGTATTAGCAGAAATGGCGCTCATCTATATTTATTTGTCAAGAATGAAAACAGATATTAATATCAAATACTTAATTGCAAATAAGCAAGATAAGCTTTGGGGGATAACTGTTACTACGGTTGGCTACCAACAAATAGTGCCTCACGCCGTTTATCCACCGAGGAACCATCCTGCAAAATATCTATTTTCTACCCACAAAGGAAGGGCGTTGGATGAATATATATTATTGTACATTTCTAAAGGAAGTGGAGTTTTCTCGTCCGACAAGCAAAAAGCCATACGACTGGTTAGTGGTAACATGCTCCTTCTCTTTCCGGGTGAATGGCATAATTATGAACCAGACCCTTCCTCAGGATGGGATGAATATTGGATTGGATTTCAGGGCAACAGTATGGAGACACTCGTTCAAAACGATTTTTTTAGTGAACAGAAAAAGGTGTTCAATGTCGGGCCTTCTTTGGAAATGGTGCAACTCTTCCGAATGGCAATTCGCGTGGCGGCCGAACAGAAGACAGGATTTCAACAAATTCTTGGCGGAATAACCAATCTCCTGCTTGGTATGACCCATTCCCTTGATAGATTGCAGGCTTTCGATCAAAGTCAACCGATGCAATTGATCAATAAAGCCAAGATCATCATGTTTGAAAACTCCCATACGAATGTAACAATGGAGGAAATTGCTAATAGAATATGTATGAGTTATTCCAGTTTTCGTCGGAATTTTAAGCAATGCACCGGATTGTCTCCCCATCAATATTTTCAAGAGATTCGTGTACAGAAAAGCAAAGAACTGCTTGCAGCCACAAACCATACCTGTCAGGAGATTGCTTATAAAACCGGCTATGAAAGCCCCGTACACTTCAATGCCACATTTAAAAAAAAGACTGGACTCACTCCTGCCAAGTACCGGGAGTATTATCAGGCGAATGAGTCTTACACGCTTGACCATTCAAAAACAATTGAAAAATAGTCATTTTAATAAAGATTGTGATCAATTTTCGTTATCTTTCTCTCTCAGCAATAAATAACTTTGTCAGATTCATATAAATACCTAAAAACCACAAAGTTTGATTGTTTACCTCTCAGTTATACTTTGATTAAAAAAGAAAGAAGAATGGAAAATATTTTAGATCAACTTGCTTTATGTGTTGAGAACGGGAAGATAAACCAGACGTCTCTATATCCACCTGCAATGAAAGGACAACCCGGAGCGGACGAGCTTACCGTTCAGGCTTTGGAACAAGGAATAGCTCCTAACGACATACTTACGAAAGGGCTGATTGTAGGTATGGCTAAGATAGGAGAGCAATTTCGCGAAAATAAAGTTTTTGTGCCTCAGGTACTTATGAGCGCCAGAGCGATGAACGGCGCTATGAACCATCTGAAAAAATATTTCGCTGATGGAACAGTAAAAAGAAAAGGTAAATTTATTATCGGTACGGTACAGGGCGACTTGCATGATATAGGCAAGAACCTCGTTTCGATGATTGTAGAAGGTAATGGCTTCGAAGTTATAGATTTAGGTGTGGATGTTCCGGTAGAAAAATACCTGGATGCGATAAAAGAACATCCCGGAGCATTTGTTGGCATGTCGGCTCTGCTTACAACCACCATGCAAAGTATGGAAGATATCAATCGCAAAATAAAAGCAGAGTTTCCCAATACAATTACCTGTATAGGAGGCGCTCCTCTGAATGAAGAATTTGCACAAAAAATAGGGGCGGATTATTATACCGATGGACCTCAGGCACTTGTTGAAATACTCAATAAGCTAATTGCATAAGACGCAGCTCAAATTTATTAACCTATTTTATTACCGTATAAACAGATGGAAAACAGGATAAATATGTCCGAATGGATAAAGGACATCATTCAAAGTCGCGTAAGGCATACAATCCCTATCATGACACATCCGGGGATAGAGATTATCGGTAAAACAGTAAAAGATGCCGTGCAAAACGGAGCAATTCATGCCCAGGCTATAAAGGCTCTCAGCGATACATTTCCTTCGTCGGCAACGACTATCATCATGGATTTAACATTGGAAGCCGAAGCGTTTGGTTGTAAAATTGAATTTCCGGAAAATGATATGCCTCATATTATAGGTAATCTGGTAAGTACTGCCGAAGAAATCGAACAACTGCAAGTACCTTCCCTCACAGCCGGACGGGTGCCGGAATACATAGAGGCTAACCGGCTTACAGTTGAAGGCATACCTGGGAAACCGGTATTTGCAGGAGTGATAGGTCCGTTTTCACTTGCAGGACGTTTGTACGATATGTCAGAGATAATGGTTGCATGCTATCTGGAACCGGATGCTATAGCTATGCTTTTGGATAAATGTACCCAATTTATTACAGAATATTGTCGCGAACTTAAACGTATTGGCTGTGCAGGTGTCGTTATAGCAGAACCCGCAGCGGGATTACTGTCTAATGACGACTGTTTACAATTTTCATCTGTATATGTAAAGACTATTATTGACAGTCTTCAGGATGATAACTTTATGTTTGTACTCCATAATTGTGGCAATAGAGGGCATTGTACTGATGCTATGCTATATACCGGAGCAAAGTCATATCACTTTGGTAATGCGATAGATATGGTTGAGGCTCTCGGCCAGTGCCCCCAGGATGTATTGGTAATGGGAAATTTAGACCCTGTGGGCATTCTTAAAATGATGACTCCGGAAAAAGTGAAAGAAGAAACTCTTAATCTGTTGGAGAAGACATCTGCATATCCTAATTATGTCCTTTCCACCGGATGCGACCTGCCGCCGCATGTTCCAATGGCTAATATACAGGCATATTATGAGGCTTTAAACGAATTCAATAAGAAATCGTGACTAATTTGATGCATTTCAGACTTGACTTCAGTCAGCTTGGTGTAAAAATACAAGATGCACTCGGAATGCTTCATATCGCTGATGATCCTTCCGATCCGGTATATGGTGAAGTGGAGCGGATTTTCGGAGAATTGCCTCAAATCTGTGACATTCGCGGCGATGTCGTTATATATGATCATGTGGAAGTAATCCTTGAAGAAGGAAAGATTCGTGCAGGTGTGTTCGATATAGAACCACACCGGAGGATATGTACCTATATGAGAGGTGTTGAAAAGATGGCCGCGTTTATCTGTACGGCTGGCGAAAAATTTACTTCGATTACCCGGCAGTTGAACGATAGCGGCGATTACCTGGGTGGCTTTATAGTAGATACCTTCGGATCCATTGTTGTAGAGAAAGCAATGGATTATATACAGGAACGGTTGCAGGTTGATATGCAGCAGGCAGGTCTTAGGATAACGAACCGTTATAGCCCCGGATATTGCCTTTGGCCGCTTGCAGGACAAAAAGAATTATTTGATTTATTCCCCGAAAACAAAAGTGGCATATCACTTACCGAAAGTCGTCTGATGATACCTATGAAGTCTGTAAGCGGAATTATAGGCATCGGAGAGAACGTAAAAAAATCACGATATAAATGTGATATATGTAACGATGTTACTTGTATTTACCGTAATATAAAATAAAGAAATTGAAACATAAAATTATGACACCAAGAGAACGTATTCTTGCTACTCTCAATCGTCAGCCTGTTGACCGTTATCCCGTCGATTTATGGTGTACACCGGAGGTATTAGATGATTTGAGAAAATATACATCCTTAGAGGATGAATTTGCTGTATATAATGCATTAGGACTTGACAAGATAGTGTGGATTTTTCCGGGGTACGAAGGCCGTTTCTTTGATCCTAACGATAGTGGGGAAATCACAATGTGGGGTGTGCCTACCAGAATGGTTAAGGCCGGACTGGCTACTTATCAGGAATATATAAATCCACCGATAGGAGATTATTACGACCCTGTTCAATTGGATTCTTACCATTCGTGGCCAGACCCTGATAAGTTCGATTATTCGGGAGCCAAAGCTCTTGCAAAAAGGGCGCGTTCATGGGATTTTGCTACTATAGGCCCGTGGATTTCACATTTCGAAATCTATTGTCAGATGCGCGGACTTGAAAATGCTTTGATGGACACATTGGCAAATCCTGATTTTTTAGATGCTGCTATCGACCGTATAGATGCCATACAGACAGTAATGTTGGAACGCCTGCTTCTCGAATTGGAAGATGACATTGATATTATTTTTATCAGTGATGATATGGGGATGCAGGACAATCTGTTGATCTCATTGGATGCATGGGAAACACATTTCAAGCCGCGGCTTAAAAACTGGTGCGATCTTATCCATAGTTATGGCAAGAAAGTATTGTATCATACCGATGGCGCCGTGTTGCCTATTATACCTGGTTTGATAGAATGTGGTATAGATATATTGAATCCTATTCAACATGTATGTCCCGGAATGGATACAGCTCCCCTGAAAGAGAAGTTCGGTAAAGAAATTATCTTCCACGGTGGTATTGAGAATCAAAGAATATTACCTATGGGTACTGCCGAAGAGGTAGCTGGAGAAACCCGTATGTGTCTGGAAACATTAGGTAGAGATGGGGGATATATATGTTGCTCATGCCATAACGCACAGGCGGGAACTCCGGTAGAAAATATATTAGCGATGATAAACGAAGTTAAAAACTATAAACAATAATAATATATAAACTCGTTCGGCTGAAAATTTTGATCTTCTGCATTCCTAAAAAATCACTACCTTTGCGCCATGAAAACAGAAGATCAAATAACAGGCATATTATCAAATTTGGGAATTGACAACCTGAATGAAATGCAGGTTGCAACTCAGGATGCGATAATCAAAGAACAAAATATACTATTATTATCACCTACAGGGTCGGGAAAGACACTTGCTTTCCTATTGCCTGTCCTCCAGTTGTTGAAAGAGGATGTGAAAAATGTGCAATGCCTGATTGTGGTGCCGTCAAGAGAGCTGGCTCTTCAAATAGAGCAGGTCTGGAAGAAGATGGGTACAAAGTTCAAAGTAAATGTTTGTTATGGCGGACACTCTATTGATACCGAACTAAAGAATTTAAGCAGTCCTCCGGCAGTGCTAATAGGGACTCCCGGACGTTTGGTTGACCACCTGGAACGGAAATCCTTTGAAACAGGCTCTATCAAGACTTTGGTTTTGGACGAGTTTGATAAATCATTACAATTAGGTTTTCAGGAAGATATGAGTACGATTATCGGTCAACTGCCGAGATTGCAAAAAAGGATTCTTCTTTCGGCTACTTCCGATGTGGAAATTCCTGAATTTGTAAAGATGAAATTTCCTGTAACTCTTGATTATATACAGAAAGAGAAAAATGATACACTTTCAGTTAAACTTGTTTTATCTCCCGAAAAAGACAAAATAGAATCGTTGTTTCATCTGATATGCTCTCTCAATTCTGAACCTGCACTTATTTTCTGTAATCACAGGGAAGTTACTGAACGTATCAGTAATTTATTGAATAATAAAGGAATACAGACCGGATATTATCATGGAGGAATGGATCAGGATGATAGAGAACGGGTTTTAATCCAATTTAGAAATGGTAGCCTAAACTATCTGGTTACTACTGATTTGGCAGCCAGAGGCTTGGATATTCCCGAAATGAATCATGTCATACATTATCATCTTCCCGGTAAAGAAAGTGAATTTGTTCATCGTAATGGGCGTACGGCTCGGATGAATGCTTCCGGGACAGCGTACATTATCCAGTTTGCAGAAGAAAAAATGCCGGATTATATCCCTGCAGACTTAGATGTTCTAAAAATTGCAATTGGAAAACCATTGCCTAGTCCTCCTGAATACCGGACGATCTATGTGAGTGGAGGTAAGAAAAATAAATTGAATAAAAGTGATATTGTCGGCTTTTTTATACAAAAAGGTAAACTTGATAAATCCGATTTGGGATTGATCGAAGTCAAAGATTTCATTTCTTTTGTAGCCGTTCGCACATCTGCAGTAAAAACTCTTCTGGTTAATATCCGGGATGAGAAAATGAAGGGCAAGAAGTACAAGATCGAAGCGGCCAGGGATGTTAAGCCGCTTGAAAATAAATGAGCTAATTCTTCAAAAAAGATTGTATCAGATTCCTTTTGATCGAAACAGGAGGGGTTTTTGTGCTAAACCATTTATGCAGAGGAAGATCAAAGCCAATTTCGTGCATGAAATTGTAGGTCGCTTTATATAAGCCTTTGCCAATGGAATCCAAATCATATTTTTGTCCGTCGTCGAAAGTAATGCCGTTGTTAGCAAAAGGTGCCAGCTTTGGATTTACTATCCTTGCTCCGAATTGTTCAGGATACTTACCGGATGGGCTGTGTATTGTCATCGTATAACGATGCCAAAAGGCAGATTGGATCAAGTTCAGTTCAAACATTTGTTTTACAATTTCAAGAGAATCGATCGTTTCCTGCAATGTTGCGGTTGGAAATCCATACATCAGATAGGCATGAACCATAATGCCTGATTGCGTGAAATTATGGAAAGTTCTTGCTGCCTG
>JAVBUX010000237.1:0-9275 GCA_031554915.1 Bacteroidales bacterium
GGGAATGGAAGTTGCAGGAAAAGTGAGTCCTATTGCTGCCGTAGGCTTTGTCAGGCATGCAATGGTGGAGCAACAACAAAAATTCGGAGAAGAAAAAGGTATCGTCATGGATGGCCGTGATATCGGAACAGTGGTTTTCCCTCAGGCGGAACTCAAAATCTTTGTAACTGCCCGTCCGGAAGTACGTGCTCAACGCCGTTTGGACGAACTGAAGTCCAAAGGAGAAATAGCCTCATTTGAGGATGTCCTTGCAAATATCCAACAACGGGACTTAATTGATTCGACCAGAGATGAAAGTCCTCTGCATCAAGCTGATGATGCAATCGTTCTGGACAATTCAGATCTGACCATCGAACAACAAAACGAGTGGTTAATCGAAAAATATCAATCAATCGCAAAAACTGTATAGGAGCCTAGTATCAGATGTTACGTGTGGAAATCGATCAAGATTCAGGTTTTTGTTTCGGAGTTGTCAATGCTATTAAAAATGCCGAAAAAGAACTGCTTCAGGACGATGAACTCTCCTGTCTCGGGGATATTGTACACAATAACCAGGAAGTTGAACGATTACAGGAAAAAGGACTGACGACCATCAACCACGAACAATTAAAGCTGCTCAGGGGTAAAAAAGTGCTACTAAGAGCTCATGGGGAACCTCCATCCACCTATAAAATAGCTCAGGAGAATAATATCCGAATCATTGATGCTACCTGCCCTGTGGTACTTCAACTTCAAAAGAAAATCAAAAAACAATACGAAACTTCAGGCGGTGAGAATGCCCAAATTGTTATTTTTGGAAAAATAAATCATGCCGAAGTGAATGGTTTAGTTGGCCAGACAGAAGGGCATGCTATTGTCATCGAAAAAAAGGAAGATATTGGTAAACTGGATTTCAACAAAGAAATTTACCTTTTTTCCCAAACAACGATGTCTTTAAATGGTTTTCAGGATATCGTCGAATCCATCAAAAACCGCATGAAACCGGACATTGTATTCAAATATTTTGACACAATATGCCGGCAAGTTGCTAACAGAATGCCTAATATCAAGATTTTTGCGACCCGCCATGATTTAGTTTTGTTTGTTGCCGGAAAAAAGAGTTCAAATGGAAAGGTCTTATACGAAGAATGCCTTCAGGCCAATCCGAATACTCATTTGATTTCAACCCCTGACGAGATTGATTCGGAGTGGCTTAAAGGCATTTCATCCGTTGGTATTTGTGGAGCAACATCTACTCCAAAATGGTTAATGGAAGAAGTTGCCCTGAGATTATCCAAATATTAGTCTTTATCTGCAATGAAATCAGCCGCCTTATTGCGAGCATCCTTGATCATTTTATTTGCTTTATCAGACCAGCCTTCAATTTTCTCACTCCAATTTTCCGATTTTCCGGTTAACTCGATCCAGGCATTCTTAGCTTTATCTGAAATCTCCCGGGCCTTAGCCTCAAAAAAATCATCCCAGTCAACCAGATCATTTTCAATCATATAACTACGGATACAGTTCATTGCTTTTTTAGCTTGTTCCTCTGTCAATTCCGCCTCTTTCTGTAATTTTGAAACCAAACTTTTCATAATAATTTGAATTTTTATGCGAATTAATATTTTCGTGAAATGAAAACGTTATTAATACCCATCTTCAGAAAGATCCGATAGTGATATTTTCTTTTTATCTAAAGATCGCCATGCATACCAAATATAGCCAGCAACAAATGGAATAAATAACGAAACAACAGACATCGTTTTCAGTGTGAACAAGCTGGAACAACTATTGGTTATCGTCAACGAACTCTGAATGCTCGTTAATGACGGATAATAAGATGTATTATTATACCCGGCTATCAAAAACAGGACTAGTACCACTAAAATGACTCCTGTTCCAGTAAACCAAATACCATAAATAAATTTTTCTTGAAAAGCGCCACGTATAAATCCGTAAAGCACCAGAACAACACCAATTAACAGCATAGCCAACGCCCAAGGCATTGCCAGTAAATTATTCCAATATTTTAACGGTTCAATGCTTATTATTTTACTAACCGGGTCTTCAGCCCAACCATCTTTCAACAGCAACATAATCAAATATGGAAGAAAAAAGGCCAAAAAACCGATTGCATTATACAAAAGTTGTTTTCGTGCATTTTTTCGGATTTCATTATCGTCAAGATTATTAATAAAATATAAACTACCTAAGCTACGGGCAAGGAAAAATACCGCAAATCCAAAAACAACATTCCAAAGATTTGCTACGGCTTCCAAGCCATGCAGAGGATTCTCCCATGAAGAAATTACCGGCATAGACAAACCTGTGATATTTCCTTTGTTTACAACAAATTCAGAACCCGTAAAAAATGTAGAAACAGCAGCACCAAGCAATACAGGTCCCAATAAACCATTCAAAAACAGAAATGCTTTATATGTTTTATTTCCAAGCAAGTTCCCTTACTTAGAGATAAATTCATAAGAAACCGCCTGAACAACAAAACTAAATAAAATAAGCATCCACACCCAATAAGCTCCTCCAAAGCTGGTTGAATAAAATAATGGAAAAGAAGCAAAGAAAGCTCCCCCAAAAGTAACCAGTGTAGTAAAAGTCAATTCCCACTTCATCTTCAGAGATAAAAGCATCATATTCAAATGATTTTCTTTTTTTCCAAGCGTATATATTAGAGATTGCCCTCCCTGAACAAACAAAAGGAATACCAGTAAAGCGCCCAGTAAGGAAATGAGAAACCACCAGTAATGTTGATAAAATGAATAATCCATAGTTTTAATTGTTAATTGTTTCCGGTCCTTTTTTGATTTGCTTCACCATAATACCTATTTCCGCGACCAAGAGGACTGTGAATAATACAAGGAATATGAAAAATGTGAGTTTTACAGAACCTGTATCGATATTGGAAATAGCAGCCTGAACAGGCATAATATCCTGTATAGCCCAAGGTTGACGGCCCACTTCAGCAACCACCCAGCCTGCCTGAGATGTAATATACGCCAGAGGAATAGAACAGAGGCATATCCACTGCAACCATCTCATGTTTTCAAATCTCTTTTTGTAGTTCAGTACCCAAACAAAAGCGAATAACACAAGGAAAAACGCTGCTAGTATGACCATTATACGGAATGCATAAAATACAAGAGGTACATTAGGTATTGCATCTTTAGGCGATTTAAAATAACCATATCCGAAATAATTAAAATTCTCTTCTAAAGTTTTTCGGGCTTCAATCGCAAGTTGTTCATTGCCTTCTTTTTTTGCAATTATAAAGCGATCTAAAGCATCTTTTGCAACTTTTCCTCTTTCCATCTTTTCGGTCACGGACAACGCTTTTCCATTTGGAGTATCATAACCTCCTTCAATAAGGTCATTAATTCCTGGAACATATCCGTTTACATCTCGCGTAGAAAGGATAGACAAGAGTTTGGGAAATTGCATTTTGAATATAAACGGATCTTTATTATCGCCATATTCTTTTCCTGGAGCGAGTACCCCAACTCCAACCAACCCTATACCATTCCCTCCTTCATACAATCCTTCCATAGCAGCTAATTTCATAGGTTGTTTTTGGGCTACCTGATATGCAGAACCATCACCTGTCCACGCTGAAAGTAGAATACCAATCAAACCTATGGCAGAAGCAACTTTGATACTATCACGGGCAAAAATTATTTCCCGTTTTTTTAATAAGAACCAGGAACTTATACCGACCACAAACGCTGCTCCCAGCATCCACCCAGACAATACAGTGTGAAAAAATTTATTGATAGCCACCGGAGAAAAGACCAACGCCCAGAAATCGTTCATTTCATTACGAACGGTATCCGGATTGAACTCCATTCCAACAGGATACTGCATCCAGGCATTCGCAATCAGGATCCATAAAGCCGAAAGAGTGGCACCTATTGTCACTAACCATGTAGAAGTCAGGTGAAACCCTTTGCTGACTTTGTTCCAGCCAAAAAACATCACCGCAATAAATGTGGCCTCCATGAAAAATGCAAAAATGCCTTCAATGGCTAATGGAGCACCAAAAATATCACCAACAAACCAACTATAATTAGACCAGTTAGTTCCAAATTCAAATTCCAGAATAATTCCTGTCGCTACACCAATGGCAAAGTTAATACCAAAGAGTTTCATCCAAAATTTAGCTGTTTGTTTCCATTTTTGATCTCCGGTACGGTAATAAATGGTTTCCATAATTCCCATAATTATACCCAGACCTAAGGTCAACGGAACAAATAACCAATGATACATGGCTGTAAGGGCAAATTGCGCCCTCGACCAATCAACTAAAGAAACATCGATCTGATCCATTTGAGTGAGATTATTGATTTACATTTTTTGTTAACTGCTTGCCAACATATTCACTTTTTTCTTTATCGGTATCAAACCTTGAATTTAGAAAATTCGGAAAAAAGAAAATTTTCAAAATGGCAAACATTATAAAGAGTTTTATTAAAATGATGATCCACAAAGACTTCCCCCATGTCATGCTTTTGAATCCCTCCACATACATGGAAATAAAGTCTGAGAATGTTTTGATCCTGCTCATAATAATTTATTACTTCATAACAAAGATACATTTATTTTAAGAAAGACAAAAAAAAATGGACCATTTATTTAGAAATATTTTCAAGTCTATTTAAAATAAATATTTTGAGTTTTAAAAATAATCCTTAAATTTGCATCGGTTTTCAATAATGATGAATGCCCAGGTGGTGAAATTGGTAGACACGCCACTTTGAGGGGGTGGTGCCGGTTTTCGGCGTGTGAGTTCAAATCTCGTCCTGGGCACTATGTGGAGCGTCAGAGTTATATCTTTTTAGTTATACTTTGATGCTTTTTTATTTCCCTATCAGCCAACTGATTACTTAAAGTTTCAAGTACACAAAACAGCTTGGCACGGTTTTTTAAGGTTATTCTAAACGGTACACATGTGCCACACATAACAAACACTATGCGAATGGAATCCGTCTCAAGTAAATTGGACGGATTCCTCTTTTTATTATCTTTGCATTTTAATAATTACATATATGAACAAAGAACAAGAAAATAACATTGAAATTGAATTAACAGAAGAAACCGGACAGGGAACTTATTCCAACCTTGCTGTAATAGCACACTCTTCTTCTGAATTTGTAGTGGACTTCGTACGAATGATGCCGGGACTCCCAAAAGCAAAAGTTCAGTCAAGAATTATTCTGACTCCAGAACATGCTAAACGACTTATGCTGGCATTGATCGATAATGTAAAGAAATTTGAATCCCAATTTGGGGAAATCAAAATTCAGGGACAAGGATTTACACCTCCTATTATGGGTCCTGTAGGGGAAGCTTAATTTATTCACAAAAATTTGTTCTTACAAAAATAAATTATTACCTTTGTCGGCTGAAAATTCTGCAGAGGGTAGAACAAGTGATTGGAAAATAGTTTTATTTAAGCCAATCCACCCCCGGGAGGTAACCTGTAAATAAAAAACAGATGTACGTAATCGTTGACATTCAAGGACAACAATTTAAAGTAGAAAAAGATCAAAAGTTGTTCGTTCACAGAATTAATGCAGACCAAGGGGCTAAATTAGAATTTGAGACAGTTCTATTGGCAGATAAGAATGGTACTGTAACCGTAGGCGCTCCGGTAATTGAAGGCGCTAAAGTAGTAGCAGAAGTAATTTCTCATGTGAAAGGTGAAAAGATTCTGATTTTCCACAAAAAACGCAGAAAAGGTCATCGCAAATTGAACGGTCACCGTCAACAATTCACAGAAATTGCAATTAAAGAAATTATAGCTTAACAAGTAAAATCTCAAGAAAATGGCACATAAGAAAGGAGTCGGTAGTTCTAAGAACGGACGCGAATCGGAAAGTAAACGATTAGGCGTTAAAATTTTCGGTGGTGAAATTTGCAAAGCCGGTAATATTATTATTCGTCAAAGAGGAACATCACACCATCCAGGTGAAAATGTAGGTATTGGCAAAGATCATACATTGTTTGCTCTTATTGATGGAACTGTAGTTTTCAGAAAAAGAAAAGATGATCGTTCATACGTTTCTATCCAACCAATGGGTGAAGCATAATTCGATTTTTTCATAATAATAAAAAAGGTATCTCATTGAGATACCTTTTTTATTATAAGTACATGACGCAAACTTCATTTATTCAAACCTTTTACAGTCTCAGCCAATCTTACAAACTCTCTGCGATAACCCATATCATCGTTTTCCAGGCCGGTCTTAGCCATAGCAATCACTTTGCTATAACTAGCATTGCCCTTAAACTCCGAATTGCGTAGTAATTGTCCAAACATGGCTACCGATGCCATAAATCGAAAATCGTTTGAAACATTATTTCCTCCATTATCAATTACCGGAACTTCTATTTTACTACTTCTATTTTCGTTTGGAAGTTTATATCGCAATTTAACTGTCAATAAATCAGGATAATATGAATTTACAGTCAGCATCTCCCGCTTTTTTGTTGTTTGGTATTTCAAATTATCAACTCCACCGGAAACAGTTCCACTAACTCCTACAGGTACAACTTCATACAAGGCTGTTACCGTATGACCGGCACCCATTTCTCCTGCATCTTTAGTATCATCATTGAAATCCTCTTTATTCAATAAGCGACTTTCATAACCAATAAGCCTGTATGACTGAACTTTAGCCGGATTAAATTCGATTTGCAATTTTACATCTTTGGCTACAGTATAAATAGTACCTCCGAACTCGCTAACCAATACTTTATTCGCTTCCTGTAGATTATCTATATATGCATGATTTCCATTCCCTTTTTCAGCTAAAACCTGCATCTTTTTATCTTTGTAATTACCCATGCCATAACCTAATACCGTCAAGAAAACTCCACTTTTTCGCTCCTGCACGATCAGATTCTCCAAATCTTCCGTACTGGATACTCCGACATTAAAATCACCATCTGTACATAAAATTATACGATTATTCCCCCCTTTAATGAAATTTTTCTTAGCAATATTATATGCCAATTTTATGCCTTCACCTCCCGCTGTCGATCCTCCAGCCATTAATCCGTCAAGAGATTCTCGTATTTTTTGTTTATTGCATCCTGATGTAGAAGGCAACACTTCTCCAGCCGATCCGGCATAAACTACAATAGCTACACGGTCTCTGTTCCTCAAATTATTTACTAATAGTTTTAATGACGATTTTACTAAATCCAGACGGGTTGGCCCATCCATAGAACCTGAAACATCAATTAAAAAAACTAAATTTGAAGCCAGAAGGTTTTCCGAAGCGATTTCTCTGGCTTTTAAGCCAATACGCACCAAACGATGCTGCTTATTCCAAGGGCACTCTCCTACTTCGGTTGCAATCTTAACAGGATCTTTTCCTGTTGGTTTTTCATAATTATAACTGAAATAATTAACTAATTCTTCGGTACGAATTGCATCTTTTTCCGGCATCACTCCCTGATTGATAAATCGACGCATATTACTGTATGAAGCAGCATCCACGTCAATTGAGAACGTTGATAATGGATCATTAGCAGCTGATTTGAAACGGTTTTCTACAAACGACCCGTATTCTTCATTTTGTTCTCTGGTATAATTAGTATTCATAATCGAAGATGTTACCGCTACTTCGCATGCAGCATACTCAGCCTCTGCTTCTTTTTTGGCAAAAATCTTTGAAGTCCTTTTCAAAGAAGGTTGCTTTGCATCTGATATTACAACTTCATCTAATACTTGGGAATCTTGTTTCAACACTACGTCATGTTTGGTTTGTAACACAATAATTTCTTTATTTATATAGCCAAGGTACCTAAACATAAGCACATCTCCCTTCTTAGCCGAAATGGTATATGTCCCGTCAATATTTGTCATTGTTGCCACATTTGATTGCTTTATCAATACGGTTACACCCGTAAGTAACTCTCCTGTTTCTGCATCACTAATTTTGCCTTGTACAATCAATGTTTGAGCAGACAACACACCAACATTTAACAACAAACCTAATACAATCCAATAAATCGTTTTCATAATCGTAAATTTTAATTAATAAATTGATTTTACTTAATAGATATATCGATTTTCAAAATTCCATAAAAGAGAACAAAAATATTTCACAAATTGAAGTTTATTTATACTTTTGTACTTGTCTTCTTTATAAATAATCCCTATTATGAAAATACAAAATTTATTATTGATCGTTGCTTTGTGTACGCACACAGTTTCTGTTTTTTCTCAGGTTCCGGTATATAAAAACACCTCAATCCCAATCGAACAACGTGTTGACGATCTGGTAAGACGTATGACTTTGGAAGAAAAAGTTGGACAAATGATGAATAATGCTCCGGAAATCGAGCGATTGGACATTCCTGCATATAATTGGTGGAATGAATGTCTTCACGGAGTGGCTCGCGCCGGCAGGGCTACTGTTTTTCCTCAGGCCATCGGACTGGCTGCTACTTTTGATAAAGATGCTATGTTTAAGACTGCAGGCATCATATCCGATGAAGCTCGTGCCAAATATCATCATTCGATATCCCTGAACAGCAAAGCAATCCCTCAATATTACGGATTAACTTTCTGGACTCCCAATATAAATATTTTCCGGGATCCACGCTGGGGGCGCGGCCAAGAAACCTATGGAGAAGATCCATACCTGACCGGAGAAATGGGAGTTACATTCGTCAAAGGTCTGCAAGGAAATGATAATAAATACCTAAAAACCGTAGCTACTGCAAAACATTATGCCGTTCACAGCGGACCGGAATACAACCGTCACGCTTTCGATGTACGTCCGGATATGTACGACCTATGGGATACTTATCTTCCTGCATTCAAAAAACTAATTAAAACAGGAGGAGCTTATTCTGTAATGTGTGCTTACAACCGCTTTGAAGGTGCACCTTGCTGTGGCAGTGATGAGTTGTTAGTGGATATTTTACGTAACCAATGGGGATTCAAAGGATATGTAGTGTCTGATTGCGGTGCTATCGATAATTTCTACAAAACTCATAAAACATCGAAAGATCCGGCTGAAGCTTCTGCTCAGGCCACTATTGCCGGAACTGACCTCGAATGTGGACGCAGCTACAAAGCGTTGCTAGAAGCTGTCAAAAGAGGAGACATTTCTGAAAACGAAATAAATATTGCCGTTAAAAGATTGTTTACTGCTCGAATGAAATTAGGAATGTTTGATCCCGATAACATAGTAGGATACAGCAAAATACCTTTTTCCATCGTATGCTCGCCTGAAAGTCGCCAACAATCATTGGAAATGGCTCGAAAA
>JAVBUX010000009.1:0-11894 GCA_031554915.1 Bacteroidales bacterium
CAGGCAATTGATGAAATCGAAGAGGGAGAGCGGCTGGAAATGGTTGCTACAGATGCAGGATTTGCTCGTGATGCACAAGCTTGGTGTAACATGACTGGAAATATCCTGATTTCGGCAGGAGAAGAAAAAGGGAAATATACAGTAATCATCGAAAAAGGTGCTTCGAAAATTTCCACTACTACTTTGCCTGGCGAAGGAAGAGGAAAAACATTTATTATGTTCAGTGATGACCTGGATAAGGCATTGGCTACATTCGTATTGGCTAACGGAGCTGCGGCTACAGGCGAAAAAGTGACTGTATTCTTTACTTTCTGGGGCTTGAATGTGATCAAAAAAAATAGGAAACCGAAAGTTTACAAAGATCTATTCGGAAAAATGTTCGGAATGATGATGCCTTCGAGTTCATTGAAACTGGCACTCTCAAAGATGAATATGGCTGGTGTTGGTTCTCGTATGATGCGTTATGTTATGAAACAGAAAGGAGTGGAATCACTCGAATCATTAAGAGAACAGGCTATATCTCAAGGTGTTGAGTTTATAGCCTGTCAAATGTCGATGGATGTGATGGGAGTAAAACAGGAAGAACTGTTGGATAATGCTACCGTTGGCGGTGTTGCGAGTTATATGGAACGGGCAGACAAAGCTAATGTTAATTTATTTATTTAACTCCAGGCAACCCATGATAAATGGTCCGGTTGCTTTCGCATCGTTGTCCCTTATTTTTTCGTTGATATAATACTCATAACTACCATTGCGGTATGGGTTTCCACCAAGTCCTGCAACAGCACAGCATTTGGTCAGGGATAATGTTCCGTCATCATTTTTGATGATGAGGTTTTTCATAATACCGTCAAATGCTTTTTTTGCTGTTTTCTTATATTTTTTATTAATGTAGTTCTTGTTTACGGCTTTTGCGATTGAGTACATGAACATAGATGAAACAGAGGCCTCTAGATAATTTCCTTCTCGTGTTCCCTGATCTATAACCTGATACCAGAGTCCTGTTTTATTCTGGTATTTAGGCAGTACTTCCGCCAGCTGATTGATGATATCGATCACTTCTTTTCGTTGTGGGTGGTTTTTGGGTACGAAGTCCATGACATCGACCAGCGCCATGAAATACCATCCCATGGCTCTACCCCAGAAGTGAGGGGATTGTCCTGTCGTTTTGTTTGCCCATAATTGTTCGCGGCTTTCGTCGTAGGCATGATACAGAAGTCCTGTTTCGGGGTCCCGGGTGTGTTTGTAGGTAACAATTAATTCGTGTATGGCTTTATCTATCAAATCCGGGCGATTGAATTGTTTGCCGTATTGAGCCATGAACGGACCTGCCATATAGATGCCATCCAGCCATATTTGATGAGGATAGATCTTTTTATGCCAGAAAACACTGTCGGATGTTTGAGGATGCTTATCCAGTTGGCTTAGGAGAGTGTCCATTGCCATTTTGTACTTGGCTTTGCCGGATTCCGAATAGACATCGAATAAAATTTTGCCGGAGTTAATAAAATCGATGTTATAATCTGTTGTATTGTAATTCAGTATCGATCCGTTGTCTTGTATCATATAGTTTGCCCATTGATAAACGTAATCGTAATATTTTTTATCATGGGTGTATTTCCATGTTTTTAACATGGCTGTACAGCCAAGTCCCTGAGTATAACCGAACACATACTTTGTACCATAGTCAATTTTCCAGGCTTCAGGAAATCGTTTCATTTCAGAGTTAGCAAAAAGTACGGATATTTTTTGTTTATCGCCGGATTTGTTAGCCGATTGTTTCGCTTCTGCATTTATGATGAGGCTAAAAAGTAATAAAGTGATAATGAAACCGCAGTAAATTGAATTTTTGTTTTGCATATTCATGTCATTAATTTTATTGATTACGGCATTGGAGCCAAATCTTCCCATTTTACATCCCAGTTTCCATCTTTTGGAAATCCAGGATTTTTTTCTTTACAGCCATCCCATCCGGCACACATCATAGCAACAGTTGTAAGCAAGCCTCCGTTTCCGGGGAGGTAAATACGAAGCCTGTCATCCTGATAGTTGTGTCCGTTTACAAGATAAGTGTTTGTCCGTTTATCCATCAATAGAGCACCGATAGCTTTCTCCGGCTCTCCAAGGCGGGCGGCGCACATGGCAGTCATGGGGTAATCCCAACCCCATGTATGGTTCCAATTCCAATTATTCCAGACCCATTCCAAAGTCTGCTTCATCGTTGATTTTTCAAAAAGACGATTTTCCGGAAGAATACCAAATGCGCCTAATACAGCCATGTGGTCGGAAGTGAAACGTGTATCCTGATATGTCTGAGGAGCTGTTTCTGCGGCTAGATATAACTCATCTTTAGCTGCGAGAGATGATAGCTTATTAATAACCTCATCCCATTTCGGATCTCTTTGCATTCCGGCTCTTTTTCTCCAGGATTGAGCCACATTCAGCGCGTAATGCCAATATGATAATTCGAAAGGCGGATTAACAGTTTCACTTGGCCGTAATGTTTCCTGAGCTGGAATTATACCTTTCAGGATATAGCGGTTATTGGCTTCATCATAAGTCGCAAAAGAAGCCATAAACTCTGCTGTTTTGAAGACCAGATCTTTGTATTTTTCAATAACTTTCGGCGATTGTTTTTGCCGATAGATCAGTTCCGCCATATAAATAAAGTGAGGTTGTTGCCAGATCAGGAATGATCCGATTTTAGACGGAGCTTCTGTTCCGGAGGGGTCGGTCATTTTCATCCAACGGATGCCATCAAATCCCTGCCGTTTGGCTGTTTTTTTTGCGATAGGTTCTACTTTGGTGTACCAGTCGAGGCTTTTTTCCATCAGGCCGACCCGATTCCACAAAGCAAAATGTACGGCATGCCACCAGTGCATCTCGAGATGAAATTTTCCAAACCAGCTATTGTACGTCAATCCGGTTTCCTGAGGCGGAATGGTACCGGAACACTGGATTGCCATTAACTGTTGAGATAGAATAATTCGTCTTTCAAGTTCTTTTGCTCTTGGATCTTTACAGGCTCCAAAGTCAATAAACCCGCCTTTTGTCCAAAAGTCATGCCAGTAGTTTCTACTTTTTAGAGCTGTTTCTGTGAATGAATCAGTTTTAGTTTCATTATTATTTTCCTCGAAGCAGGCTGTAAAACTGAGATTTTTACTTTCAGGAGATAGCAGGAAATAATGTTCTTCTTTTTGTTCAATGGATGCTTTCCCTTTCCAGTTCACTCTTACATAATAAGTAGAGGAATCAAGTTTTCTCTCGAATAAAACATATTGATCTCCCTGGGAAAGTATTTTTGTAGAATGTTTTTCCTGCGAATTCCACTCGCAGGCATCATCTGTGTGTTTACCTGTAGGGTAGGGAAAATGAAATTTTATTTTCAATTGTTTTTTTGCAAACAGGGGGGAGCTGATTTCTGCAGCCATCATGTCTTTTTCCGGGTGGCAAGCTGTTTTTACTTCAGTTTTGGAATCATTGACTGAGAAATTACTGAAGATAATCCCTTGCCATAAGTTGTGCGATTGTTGTATGGCAGATATACCTTCCGGTCCGATCAAACTTCCGTCATTATTCGTGATCTCAAAACCGATTATACCTAAATGCAATCGATGTTGATTGGCTCTGAAATAATCGGCAGCTTCTTGTTGACGACCTTTTTTATCGAATTGAACAGCATAAAATTCTATATGACCATGTCCGAAATCGTAAGTTTGCAGGGTTTCTTCCATCTTGAAGCCATTTGTGTTAGGGAATGCATGCCATCCCCATTGGGATTGGGTTCCCAAGGGAACTCCGTTTTTGTATTGATCAGGGTAGGTCTGAAGTCCGGTAGCATCGACAGTAAATGCAAAATTACCATTTCCAACTGATAGAGAAGATAATGAATCGATTACTGTTATCTGAGGATTATTCCTTTTGACAACAGCCTCACGATCTATTCTTTTGCTATTATTGGCCTGAATTGTACATCCAGGATACATAAATACATACAAAAAAATTCCTAAAAGCAGATTTTTCATATTTATACAGATTATAAACAGGATAAGTTACAAAAGTATAAATAAATCTGTGTTCAGGCATAGAAAATTTGACAAATGCATGTATTTTAGTAAATTTCCACAAACCAGAAAGGTTCATTGCCGGATTCAATGACCCGCTTGACTTTGAACGGCGATTGTGTCAACCATTGACTATTTTTATCTGTGATTAGAAATCGGATATTATTCTTTTTAATAAATTCATACTGATATTCCGGGATCGGTTTGTCAGTTGTATTATACATTTTTTCTTTTGTGACGTATTGATAAAAAGGACTTTGAATGACCGAATTTTTAATATAGAGGGTGTCTTCGTTCTTTAAGTGGCTGTATTTTAATAATTCGAATGAATTTAAGAAAGCAGGAATATAATGATTTGTATAACGGGTAAGGTTATTGTTGATGTATATTACATTTGCATTTCGGACATTCGGGTTATTCTTTATGGTATTGTCATCAAAAATGTAAGCAAGTTTATTATTCCCTTTTTTCATCGAATTTGCAATTTCTTCATAATATTGTTGATTAATCGGTTGGCTGCTGTGGAATGTGAAATTAGCGAAAAACTGGAAGCATATAATTAATATCGCGAGAACATGTTGGATTCTTGAATTGGAAAAAATAAGCAGAGATACCACAAAAAATACAAGCAGAGATATAAATGGAATGAAAATGTTCGTAAATAATTGGAAACCATCGATTCGATTAAGGGTTAAACAATATAGGTATAGTCCTCCAAGAAGAATGAAAAAAGGAAGGGCATAGTCGTTCCAAATTCGTTTCAAGGATCTCTTTTCTTTAATAAATATAGGGAGAATAAATAACAAAGGAATAATGGTATGAATGCTATAGACAACTATTTTTTTGAGAAAAAGGATAGAGGTTTGCATTACATAATGGTTCCAGCTTCCTTGGATTAAATTCGATTTATCTAATTGATAATCAGAAATTTTTCCTGATGTGCTTGTGAAGAAGTAAAATAATACGATTCCTATTGCAGGAACGATCAATGCTAAAAAAGAAAATAAGATATCTGGTTTTGATTTTTCTTGTTTTGTGAGAATCAGAGATAGCAAGTATAAGCAAGTTCCCAAGACAACAGCAGGAAGAGTTGTTCCATACAATAGAAACATCAGACAAAAAGGGAAAATCCGGGCAAATAAATTCTTCTTTTTCCATAAAATCAGGAATAATAGGAAGGAGATATAGACAAGACATAATTTTTGTATTCTCAATGTCGATAAGACTTGAGTAAAAGTCGTAAAAATTGTTTCATCTCCATGAATTCTCCTGAAGTACCCCATGAAGAGTAGGGGTAGAGAAAATAATAGGGCTTTATATAATGAAACATTAAAAGACTGCTGTAGTACGGCTGCACTCCCGATTATAATAAGGATCAACATAAAAGCATAAGAAACCAATATTAATCCATACAAGATGTTTTGACCAAATAAATCGGAAAACAAAACTCCAAACCAAATTTCAAAATAATGATAAAAAGTTGGAAGATAATTGCTTTGGTTTATTGTATCTAACACAAGAGTTTCTATTCCCGATTGATTTATGGATGTACCGATCTGGGCATAAAAAGCAATGTCTTTGTCCACACTCAGCGGAGCTCCGGTAAAATTAAAAAGTTCATTATATTGCAGAAAAAAAATGAGTATGATGATGCCCACAGACGCAAGTAATTCTTTGTATTCGATTTGTCTCAGACGCAAGCAAATTTGTTTGTTCCATTTGAGACTATTTGTCTTTTTTAGATATAAACAACCGATCAATAGAAGTGGGAGTATGTTAATATAGACTGTGGAGAAGTTAGTTTTAATGCAAGCAAAAATGATTGTACAGGTAATAAAGCCGGTTAGAAGTTTGAAAAATAACCAAGCCAGATTAGAAAAAGCACTGTCTCTCTTTAACGGACTTAAGAGTATGTGTCCGGTAAAGAAAGAAATAAGATAAGCGAATAATAATATTAAAAAATAAGTAAACAATATCATGGCATCTATTTGTAAAAACCTATTTTCTTTAACTTAATTGAGGACAATCCTGAATAAAAATGCAACAAAAAATAAGCCCCTGTATTTATGAAAAATTTGAAAAGCTTAGTTGGAAAGCGGTGAATATGATTTAATGCTCCACATTGAGAACAAACTATAGGAGTAAATAATGTTCTTTTTAAATCAATATTTTTCCTCTCATTTACAGAGAAGCAATTACAACAAGTGTATTTGACATTGTATAAGTCTCCCAAACTCTCTTTATTTGCCTTACAATTAACATAAAATTGATATTTGATGGTATAAAATAAAATAGTACCCAACATTTTTTTATGTTCTTTATTTGTCATTGTTTCAGACATGTTTTTTTGTAACAGAAAGTAAGACTCTTTTTTAGCAATGTCTTTGTAATAATTTAGCTTGTCTTTTATTATCCCTTTGGAGCAGCAGTACTCCATTAATTTTGTTCCGGGCAGAACCAGAATCGGAGAGAGAGTTATAAATCCGGCGCCATATTTTTTCCAATAATTTAATGTTTTCATATAGGATTCTTTAGTTTCTGCAATATCTCCGAATATAAAGCATCCTCTGTACATTAAGTTTGTTTGCCGGCACACTTGTATCGCATTGTTAACTTCAGCAGGAATAATACCCTTTTGCATGCTTTTTAATACATTACCATCGATACTTTCAAAACCAAAAAACAGACACAGGCACCCGGATTCTTTAAGCATTTTTGCTTTTTCAAGAGTAAAACCACTTATGATCATGGGAATCGTAAAATAGATGCTTTTCTGATACTTCTCCTGTAATGACTTAATGGCGGAGCATAATTTTTCGATATTTTCCCAGCAAGCAGAAAAAATGTCTGTAATAAAGTTGAAAAAATCTATGCCATATCGTTCCAATGCATAATCCATTTCTTCAATGATGTTTTCTATGGAGCGTTTTCTGAAATGAGTCGAAGTATTGGCACAAAATGTACAATGATTGACACAGTTAAAACTCGATGCGATACTGTAATTTTTCCAATTTTTTTCAAAATAATGGTTTACCTGCATATTATCTGCACTTTGATGAGCGCAGATTTCATTAAATCCGAATTTTTCCACATTAGGAAACGGGAGCGAATCTATTAAAGTCCTGTTCGATCGAAAAGGCGCTTTGTGGACTATTGTTCCTTCTCTGTAAATCGTATTTTCAATAATTTTATCCGAGCGAGATTCTATTTTGTTCAACAACGCGGGTAATGTGATGTCGGCATCACCAATAACTCCATAATCTGCCTGTAGGTCAGAGAATACAATTTCTGAATCGTAGAGGATAATACGTCCTCCGACCAGAGTTGTGATTGTTGGATCAAATCGGTTAACTATAGAAAGTATCTTCTTTATGGATAGTAAATCAAAGATACTGCCTCCTGTTCCGAGTATATCATATCTTTTTGTGCTTAATTTTTGAATGATTTCTTTCTGTCCATCATTGGCATAAAAGTTTAGGTTAAGTACATCAACGTTGTAACCTGCATGTTCAATAATGGATATAACATATGGAATCCCTATCGGATAATAGGCATCATAATTTTGTCTCCCTTGTTTGTAATTAGGAACAACAATCAATATTGATAAACCATCATTCATTCTAATTAAGCTACCTAAGTGTTAATCCTCCATCGATTAATAAATTGGTTCCTGTTGTCCATCTTGAGGCATCAGACAGTAAATAAATAATTGCGTGGGCAACTTCCTCAGGTTTTCCATACCTCTGCAAAGGATAGTTCTCTGCATCTTTATTCATTTCCTCCTGGGAAACGGTATCAATGTCGTCGAGCAAATTTGTTTCGATCATTGCCGGAATAACAGTATTTACCCTGATATTTTGTTTTGCCAACTCCAATGCCATTCCTTTAGCCAATCCATTTATTGCACCTTTGCTGGCCGAATAAATAGTGTTCCCATAATATGTGGTTAATACACCAGAGATGGAAGAAACAAAGACAATAGCTCCTCCATTTTTTATTTTCTTGTACTTGACGAGGGATTTAGTTAATAATGCAGGAGCATTGAAATTGATGGAAAAAATATGATCTATGTTTTGTTTATTTATAAACTTAAATGGCAAAGGACTGGTAATACCTGCACTATTTACAATGCCATCTAATGGAGTCAATTGGTTAGTCAACTCATCGATAAAGTCCGGATTTGTCAGATCTCCTGTGATTTGAGAATGATTAATTCCTTCTAATAATCGGGAAGTTTCGTCTAATTTCTTTTTATTTCTACCTATAATAATCAAGTGCGCGCCCATTTTAGAACATTCAATGGCTGTAGCCTTGCCGATTCCGGAAGATGCGCCTGTAACTAATATTGTTTTATTTTTCAGAGAAAACGGATTATACATATTGAAATAAATATTTATACGTGTATTTACATTTTAATCTCAAAAAGATTATTGAAGAGTATATCCTCCATCAATCAGTAAATTACTTCCTGTTGTAAAAGAGGAGGCGTCGGATAAAAGATATATCGCAGCGTATGCAACTTCTTGAGGGGTTCCATACCGATGTCCCAGAGGATATCGTTTTTTATCAATTTCGATAGCTTCTTCCGAAACAAGTTCTTTGGTCTCATCTGTCATTTCCGTCTCAATCATACCGGGAGAAATAGCATTAACTCTGATTTTTTTTGCCGCTAACTCAAGCGCCATTCCTTTAATTAGACCGGTTATTGCAGCTTTAGATGCTCCATAGACCGAGCTTCCTGGAATAGAAATTTGAGTGCCGGCGATAGAACTTATAAATACAAAGGAGACTGCAGATGATGAAAGTTTCTTCTTTTTTACTAATTGTCGGGCAAGTTCGGCCGGCGAAAAGAAATTAACTTCCATAAGATTACGTATTCTTTCGATATTACAATTTTGAAAAGGAAGTACCATTGCAACTCCTGCCGAAAATACAACACCATCGATATTGTCGGATTGCATAATAACCTCATCAATTCCTTCATTAGTTGTTAAATCTGCAATAATTGTAGAGTGTTGAGTTCCCTCCAAAAGAAAAAGAGTTTCGTTCAGGCGTTCTTTATTTCTACCGGTAATGATCAACCTGGCACCCATTTTAGAACATTCAACAGCAGTAGCCCTGCCTATACCGGAAGATGCACCTGTTATTAAAATGGTTTTATTTTTCAATGAAAAGGGGGTATTCATATTTCTTAATTGTATTTATGTTAAAGAAAAAGAGTTGTATCACAATGGCAACACATTTCCATGTTTAGCCTGTTCGTTTTCATAAATTTAGTCCTGATTTCTTTGTAAAAGTCTGAATTCCAGGCTTCAATTATATTTTGATTTGTTAAATCTCCCATGGTATATTTTCCATAAACGTCGTTGCAACATAAACTTAATTTCCCATCCGGACGGATAATCAGTTGTCGAAAAGGTAAAAGACAGGAAAGTTTTGCAGGTTTGACACCTTGCTTATTAGGTGCAAATCCTCCCCTGGAAGTCAAAACTTCATTTTGTTTTCGAAGCATTATAACAACTTTTTTATCTATCTCAGGGTTCATTTTGCAATATTCATGGATTGCTGCTATTTTCTTATTTAATATCAACTGATCGTTATAGTTGTCAATAAATAATTTGTCTAAAAGATCAATCACAACAATAAATTTATCTATTGTGAGCAAACTCCCGTTAGTATATAAATAGTGGGATGCCTTAGGTAGTGCTTCTTTTGCAATTTTAATAAAATCGATGATACGTTCATCCAGAAACGGTTCATTATTGGAAAATAAAGCTATTGCTCCTCTGTAATCTATTTTTTTTAATTGATTGATAATGTCCAGAAACAAGGCCTTATCCATCATCTTAAAATCTCTTATATCAGCATGTTTATTTGTCGGACAAAAAGGACAGGTTGCATTACATCTGTTTATTGTTTCTATTTCTATCTGTACGGGCATATTTGTTTTTACAGACAGAAATTTTGGGAAATTTATTTTTTTCCATTTATAATATCTTATCCTGTGAATAAGATTTTGAGTATCGGTATTAAAATATCCGATGAATTTATTATAAAAAGGTTGAGGAATACCTGTAATAATCATATTAGTCTCATTTTGTTTGTTTTTTATTGTATTCGATTTGAATACCTATTGGGACTTTTGGCCTTTCCCAGGGAGGATTGCAATGATCACATGCTACAACATATTCTTTCTTGAAAAGTTGCTTTATTCTTGACTTGAGATTATCTGTGTCCAGTAAATCAACAAAATCAGTTGAATCTGAATGAAAATTACTTTGTCTGTCTAAATTTAGAACCCTTGTGCAAAAATACAGCTTTCCATCTTCAATGTGTTTATGTTTTATATCATTACATTTTCCTTTTGATTTTTTTAGTATTTTTTCACTAAAATTTCTTTTGTTATAATTGCCGTAATCCCTCCAGTTTTTTCCTGTCCATATATGATAGGCGAGATTTTGTTTTTTCAAATATTGTATAAATTGTTCTTGTTTTTCTTTAATTGAATCATAAGAACTGATGTCTATAACAACTCTCTTTTTTTTAAGTGTTTTAAGAAGATTCAAATCAGGAATAATGGTTGCATTGGTTACAACCCGTATTTCCCTTATTTGTTTGTACTGCAGGGCAAACTCAATGATTGTACCTAAATCCCGATGTAAAAAAGGTTCTCCACCTAAGATTCTCAGCCAGCTTATCCATCCTGTTTGATCTAATAAATTTTTCAGACTTTCTATAATTTTGTTGGTATCATAATGTTTTGGGTTTTGATAGTTAGGGACCTCAGCACTACAGAATTGACAGTTCAGGGTGCATTTTTCGGTAATGGATATTTCAATATAATTGATAAATAATTTTCTGAAATAAGGTAGGCGCTTAAATAAAAACCACCCTGCATGGATTTTTTCCAGGCATGTCGAACGAAATCGTTTCATATTATGACTAAGAAGATATTTTATATTGTAATATGGCAAAGTATGATATTTTTTTCAATACTGAAAAATCAAAGTAATTTTTCAGTTTAATTTCTTTGGAATATTCATTCATCAAGTTTCTAATATATTTTCTTTCCTGACTATTGAATTGATGAAAAGTTCGGAGCCATAATATTTTTCTACTTATGATTCCCAATACTCGATGCTTGCGAATTAGTTTTACCTGGGCGCTGTTCTCTTCAAAGTGATCAATAAATAATTTTTCAAGAATGCTGTCTGCAATCAAATATTCAAAAGATTTAACGCTGGTTCTTTTTGTTACGGCATCAACGTGCTGTCTGTAATAATAAACGGAATCTGTGAATGCTACTCTATTGGCATTTATCAATAATTCTCTCATATCACATTCATCTGCCCGCAAAAAATTAACTTTTGTGCTGAATAAGGAGAGGAATTGCCATAAGGATCGGTTGATCAATCCTCCGTTTGTGCCTATTTTTACATCGAAAATAGTAAAAACAACCGCATCTTTTCCTGCGATGACACTATCCTTATCAAATGATTTTATAGGGAGTATATGGACATGTGTTCCCTTTAGCTCATTCTTGAAATATTTAACACATGGAAAAACAATGTCTGCTTTTGTTTCCTTTGCACGAGAGAGTATTTTTTCAATATAATTATCATCTACTTTATCATCGGCATCAATCGGAAGTATCCATTCTCCCTTTGCTTTTGATATAGCCAAATCTCGAGGTACTTTAGGAGCTCCACTATTTGGAATGGTAAAATAAGAAAATCGAGTATCCTGGTTGGCATATTTTTCAATAATTTTCAATGAGTTATCGGTTGAACCATCATTTACGATAATACATTCCCAGTTCAGAAAAGTTTG
>JAVBUX010000098.1:0-10690 GCA_031554915.1 Bacteroidales bacterium
TTTCTCAATTCATATAAAAGATTGGCATAAACTTGTTTTTTCTCATTGTTTATGGGATCGACAATTGTAGTTTTGTCAATATTTGAGAGACTGAATTTTTCTGCTAACAGTTTGATTTCAGATGGATTACCGATTAAAATAACATTTGCTACTCCTTCGGCAGCTAAACGGTCGGCTGCTTTTAATGTACGCTCTTCGGTTCCTTCCGGGAGGACGATTCTCTGTTTATTGGCCTTAGCACGGTCAATAATTTCCTGCATTAAACCCATGATGTTGGTATATTTTTATGATTATTTTTAATTATGCTACAAAAGTAGCTAAAAATTGTAATATAGAGATTGCAATTTTTGATTTTTTTTCAATGCTGGAATTGCAATTTCAGCGATTTTGGGTAAACGGTACAAGATAAACGGTACATGGCAGTTTCGTTTACCGTGAACCCTATAAGTATCCCAATGATCTTAATACAAATATAAACAAAAAGATTGTAAAGCAGGAGCAAGCCGTTGTCAGTACCACAATTTGAGCGGAAAGTTGCCCGTCGCAACCCATATTTCTTGACATAATATAACTTGCCATAGCGGTTGGAGTTGCAAAAATACTCAACAAGACACTTAATTCGACATCCCGGAATCCCATCATTACGAAAATACTCATGGCTATTACAGGAACAATAATCAATCGGGCTATTGTGACAGAAATAACTTTAATAATATTTCCTCCCAGATGACTGAATTTAAATTCCCCTCCCATCACAAATAAAGCCAGCGGAGTTCCTATTGCTGCAAATTTGTTAAGTGGAGAGTGAATGAAAGTTGGTAATTCCAGATGAACCATTCCAGCTAATAATCCGAAAAAGCATCCCAGGATTAAAGGATTGGTTACGATATCTTTTGCAATACTTTTGAGTGTAACCTTATGTGCCCCTGTTTCTGAAAAGAATGATAAAATAAAGACGGCTGCTACATTGTAAAGCGGAATCATGATACCCATTAACATAGAAATAGTTGAAACAGCTTCCTGACCGTACATGCCTGTAGCAAGAGGTAATCCGTAGATAATGAAATTACTACGGTAAATTCCCTGGATTATGCTACCCCGTTGGCCTTTCTTTTTAACAAGTAAAGGAATGATACAGAATGATACAGCAATGACAGCCAGGATTCCAAAGATTGCAGAGAAAATCAGATGTGTATTGGAAAAATCGCCTTTATATGCACCCCAAATATCTTTGAAAAGCATGATTGGAAGACAAAATTTGAAAACGAATTTATTGAGTTCAGCTAAGAACGGTTCCGAAACAAATTTTATCTTTCGCGAGATATAACCTGTTGCCATCAAAACAAAGAGAGGAGCTACGACATTGACCGAGAACAGGAAATTATTCATGCGTTTTCAGTATTCTGTGAGGAATATTACCATGTCCGACCATGTCGAATGGACATCCGAAATGTTCTTCCACCCATTCCGAATCAATATCTGCCGCCGAGTGATAATGGAGGGTTTCATTTACACAAGCAATGTTTTTTACTGTTGACATAATCGTTCCGATATCATGGGAAACCAGTAAAATAGCGGTTTTTTCATTGATTTTTTGGAGCAGATCATAGAAATGCATTTCGAAGCGTTTGTCCACGTATGAATTCGGCTCATCCAGGATTAATAATTCTGGTTGGTTGATGATGGCGCGAGCAAGTAACGTCCGTTGCAATTGTCCTCCAGAAAGTTCTCCAATTGGTTTTGAAGCAATTTCTTCAATTCCCATTTCTTTGATAATTTCCTGAATTTTCGTGTATTTTTCATGTTTTGACATTGATTTTTCAGAAGCTAATCCCGACTCAATAACTTCAGAGACCAGGATTGGAAATTTTTTATCAATGGAATTTGTTTGCGGCATATATCCGATCTTCTGTTTCAGGTTGTTATCACGATAAATGATTTCTCCGGAAGATGGTTTGAGAAGTCCGAGAATTACTTTTATCAAAGTAGTTTTTCCTCCGCCGTTTGGGCCGATAATGCCTAAGAAATCACGTTCTTGTATATCAAAGCAGATATCTTTTAGAACCGTATTCCTATTGTCGTAACCGGCAAAAACATTTTTTATTTCAATCAAAGGGTTATTCATCTGCTAGAGCTTTGGCAATTTTAATGGTTTCCTCACTCCAGTTGTAATTTAACGGATTGATTGCTAATAGTTTGCATCCTGTTTCTTTGGAAATAAGTTCTGCATTTTTCTGATCAAATTCTTGTTGTATGAAAATTACTTTTACCACCTCTGATTTTACTGCTTCAATCAATTGGCGAATTTGTTCGGGAGAAGGTTCTTTTCCGTCTATTTCGATGCACAATTGGTTGAATCCATAGTCGCGGGCAAAATAAGTCAAAGCAGGGTGATATATTACAAAGGTTTTACAACTCGTTTTGGAAGCCAGCTCTGTAGCAACACTGTCAGTTTTTAGTATTTCCGACTTTAATCGATTGAAATTTTCCGTATAAATTTTTTCATTCTCATTATCGATTTCAACGAAAGCTTTATACATATTTTCTACAATATGTAAGGCTTCCTTTGGAGAGCTCCAGGTGTGTGGATCCACACCGCCTGCGTGGGCATGGCCGTGATGGTGTCCTTCATGATCGCCATGATCGTGGTCGTGGTCGTGATGATGGTCATGTGCAGAACCTATATAATTAATTCCGTCTCCGTTATCAAAAATAAGCAAATCCGGATCATTCTTTTTGATTTTATCCATCCAGACATCTTCAAAACCTATTTTCCCGATTTGAAAATAAGCGGTACTCTTTGCCAAGTCAGTTACCTGAACAGGGGTAGGGTCGTAAGTCTCAGGACTTGTTCCGGCAGGAACCATTGTAACAATTTTGAAGAGATCACCTGCTAATTGTTCTGCAAAATATTTCTGAGGTTCGATGGTTACAGTTATTATTCTTTCTTTTTCTATCTTTCCTTTACAGGAAAAAAGGCAAAATGTGATCAGTACTAAAAAGTAAAAATTTAAATGTTTCATTTGATTTTACAATATTGTTGCTACAAAGTTACGCTTTTTCTCATAATAATAAATTTTGTGCATAAATTTTTTCCGTTTACGCACACGGCGAATAAAAAAGTACTATATTTGCAAAAAATTACTACCTTGCAAGCTTAAATTTTGCGTTAAGGCAATCAACATGAAAAATCAACAAAAATCAAAATAAAATATGAAGACAACAATTGAAGAAAGATGGGGTACCCATCCCAGTGATGTGAAGCATTATGATACTACGCAGTTGCGGAAAGAATTTTTGGTAGAAAAGTTATTTGCTGCAGATGAAGTATTGATGGTTTATACACATAATGACCGTCTGATCATTGGGGGAGCTCTTCCCGTAAATGAAGATCTGAAATTGGAAACAGTCCCATTGATTCGTTCGGAATATTTTTGCGAACGTCGCGAATTAGGTATTATTTGCATTGAAGGCGAAGGAACTGTTTCTGTAGATGGAAAAGAGTTTTCGATGAGTTTCAAGGATGCAATTTATGTAGGTCGCGGATCTAAAGAAGTTATCTTCAAAAGTAAGAATAAAACTAATCCGGCAAAGTATTATTTTGCATCGTCTCCTGCTCATACAGCTTATCCTACAGCTCAGGTTACCGCAGAAATGCGTCGTATGCGTGACTTGGGAAGTCCGGAAACTTCAAATAAACGTCTCCTGAATCAATTGATATTGAGCGAAATCCTTCCATGTTGCCAATTACAGATGGGGATGACCGAACTACAGCCGGGAAGCGTATGGAACACCATGCCTCCTCACACTCACTCCCGTCGTATGGAAGCTTATTTTTATTTCAAAGTTCCTGCAGAACAAGCTGTTTGCCACTTTATGGGCGAACCTCAGGAAACCCGTCATATTTTTATGGGACATGAACAAGCAGTTATTTCTCCTTCCTGGTCGATTCACTCAGCTGCAGGTACAAGTAACTATACTTTTATTTGGGCGATGTGTGGAGAAAACCTAGCTTATGACGATATGGATACATTTACAGCAGATAAACTCAGATAAAATATTATGAAAGCATTCATGGATGATAACTTCGTGCTACAAACGGAGACCGCACAACAACTTTATCACGAACACGCGAAAAAACAACCGATAATTGATTATCACTGTCATCTGGATCCCAGGCAAATAGCCGAAGATCGTAAGTTTGATAACCTGGGGCAAATTTGGCTTGAAGGGGATCATTATAAATGGCGTGCTATGCGAACAAATGGCATAGATGAGCGTTTTTGTACCGGTAAAGATACCACAGATTGGGAAAAATTTGAAAAATGGGCTGAAACAGTACCTTATACAATGCGTAATCCTTTGTATCATTGGACGCATCTGGAGTTGAAGACTGCATTTGGTGTTACAAAACTACTTAATCCGAGCACAGCAAAAGAGATTTATGATGAGTGTACAGCTAAACTGCGTACTCCTGATTATTCAGCTCGTGGATTGATGAAAAAATACGATGTTCGTGTTGTCTGTACTACAGATGATCCGATCGATTCATTGGAATACCATCTTGCTCTACAGAAAGAAGGTTTTGCAATCAAGGTATTGCCTACATGGCGCCCGGACAAGGCTATGGCAGTAGAAGTCCCTGCTGATTTCCGTACTTATGTTGAAAAATTATCGGCTGTATCAGGTGTTTCTATCAGTAAATTTGCCGATTTATTACAAGCCTTGCGTGTTCGTCACGATTATTTTGCTGCCGCAGGATGTAAGTTGTCCGACCATGGAGTTGAAGAATTTTATGCAGAAGACTATACTGAAGCAGAAATCGAAGCTATTTTTAATAAAGTTTACGGAGGAAAAGTCCTGACCAAAGAAGAAATCCTGAAATTCAAATCGGCTATGATGGTCGAAGGAGCCCGCATGGATTGGGAAAAAGGTTGGACTCAACAGTTTCACTATGGAGCTATCCGTAATAATAACACCCGCTTATTCAAACAATTAGGAGCTGATACCGGTTTCGACTCTATCGGCGATTTCAACACCGCAAAAGCGATGTCGAAATTTTTGAATAAATTGGATACCGATAATCAGTTGGCTAAGACTATTCTATATAATTTGAATCCAAGGGATAACGATATGATTACAACAATGATCGGAAACTTCCAGGATGGTTCTGTTGCCGGAAAAATCCAGTTTGGGTCAGGTTGGTGGTTCCTGGATCAGAAAAAAGGAATGGAAGATCAATTGAATTCCTTATCTGCTCTTGGTTTATTGAGCCGTTTTGTAGGTATGCTTACCGATTCGCGTAGCTTCCTTTCATATCCTCGTCATGAATATTTCCGCCGTATTTTGTGTAATTTGATTGGAAATGATGTAGAGCAAGGTTTATTGCCGGCATCAGAACTTCCATTCCTCGGAAAGTTGGTTGAGGATATTTCTTATAAGAATGCAAATAAATTTTTCGGTTTTTAATATTCCCTAAGTAATTAAACTGGAAATAGCTCTTAAACTCTTGTGTAAAGATTTAAAAACAAATAATTTATAGATGAAAAAAGTAGTAACATTTGGGGAGATCATGCTTCGTTTAGCAACCCCTGGGTATCAGCGTTTTATCCAGTCAACAAATTTGAATTCCACTTTTGGTGGAGGTGAAGCTAACGTTGCAGTTTCATTATCTAATTATGGTATTCCTACGGATTTTGTGACTCGTCTTCCAAAGAATGACATTGCGGAATGGTGTATTTCAGATCTTCGTAAATACAATGTCGGCACAGAGAATATTGTCCGTGGAGGAGAACGTGTTGGTATTTATTTCCTTGAGACCGGAGCTGTTGCTCGTGCTTCAAAGGTAGTTTATGACCGTGCGAATTCTTCTATTGCAGATATCAAGCCGGGTATGGTAAATTGGCGTGAGATTTTTAAGGATGCTCAGTGGTTTCATTGGACAGGTATTACTCCTGCATTATCTCAAGGTGCAGCTGATGCTTGTCTGGAAGCTATCCGTATTGCTAACGAAATGGGAGTGACTGTTTCTACAGACCTGAACTACCGCAAAAATTTGTGGAAATATGGTAAAACAGCATCTGAAGTGATGCCTGTTTTAGTTGAAGGTTGTGATGTTATCCTTGGTAATGAAGAAGATGCAGAAAAAGTATTCGGTATCAAACCGGAAGGATTTGATGTTGCTCATACCGGTGGAGATGTGGATGCTGCAGAATTTGAGTCGGTTTGTACTCAAATGATGAAACGTTTCCCTCGTGCAAAGAAAGTGATTATTACATTGCGTGGATCTATTAATGCCAACCACAATACATGGGGTGGCTGTTTGTATTCCGATGGAAAACTGTACGAATCGAAACGTTATGATATTACTCATATTGTGGACCGTGTCGGTGGCGGAGACTCTTTCATGGGTGGTCTGATCTATGGATTAATCACTTACCCTCAGGATGACCAGAAAGCATTGGAGTTTGCAGTAGCGGCTTCTTGTCTTAAACATACAATTTATGGAGATTTCAACCTGGTAACAGTTGCTGAAGTTGAGAGTCTGATGGGCGGAGACGGATCAGGCCGGGTTTCACGTTAATTATTTAAATTCAAATATTATGTTTTCATTAAAAGGTAAAATAGCTCTTGTTACCGGTGCATCATACGGTATTGGTTATGCAATTGCAAAAGCGTTGCATGCAGCAGGTGCAACAATTGTGTTTAACGATATCAATGCTGATCTTGTAGAGAAAGGTATTGCCGCATATAAAGCTGATGGAATTACAGCTCATGGTTATGTTTTTGATGTCACTAACGAAGAGCAGGTTTATGAAACAATTGCTCAAATAACTTCAGAAGTGGGTGTAATCGATATTTTGGTCAATAATGCCGGAATTATCAAACGTATCCCTGCAATTGAGATGACAGCAAAAGATTTCCGTCAGGTAATTGATATTGACTTGAACGGTCCATTTATCGTTTCGAAAGCTGTTGCTCCTGGAATGATCAAGAAAGGTGGCGGAAAAATTATCAATATCTGTTCGATGATGAGTGAATTAGGCCGTGAAACTGTTTCTGCTTATGCTGCAGCCAAAGGTGGTCTGAAAATGTTGACTAAGAATCTTGCCTGCGAATGGGCAGAATACAATATCCAGGTAAATGGTATCGGTCCGGGTTATATTGCTACTCCTCAGACTGCACCATTACGCGAACCAGGGCATCCGTTCAATGATTTTATCATTGCAAAAACTCCTGCTGCTCGCTGGGGTACTACTGCAGACCTTGAAGGGCCGGCAGTGTTCCTGTCTTCTCAGGCTTCAGATTTTGTTAATGGTCACATCTTGTATGTGGATGGAGGTATTTTAGCTTATATTGGAAAACAACCGAAGTAAGATTATGAGATTTAATAAATTACAAGTTCTCACAACTATGGCCAGCACCGGGATGGTGCCAGTGTTTTATCATAAGGATGTTGAGGTAGCGAAAAACGTAATAAAAGCCTGTTATGAAGGCGGAGTAAGAGCATTCGAATTTACTAACCGTGGAGAATTTGCCCATGAAGTGTTTGGCGAATTGTCTAAATGGGCGGCAAAAGAATGTCCGGACATGATTATGGGGATCGGTTCTGTGGTAGATGGTCCGACAGCTGCTCTTTATATCCAGTTAGGAGCGAATTTCATTGTAGGTCCGTTGTTTAATCCGGAGGTGGCTAAGATTGCAAATCGTCGTTTAGTTCCTTATACTCCGGGCTGTGGAACTGTTTCTGAAGTAGGTTTTGCTCAGGAAATGGGATGTGATTTGTGTAAAGTATTTCCGGGAGATGTTTTAGGTCCTAATTTTGTAAAAGGTCTGAAAGCCCCGATGCCCTGGTCGATGTTGATCGTGACCGGAGGCGTGAAGCCGGAAGAAGCAAATCTGAAATCCTGGTTTGATGCAGGGGTCAGTTGTGTTGGAATGGGTTCTAATTTGTTCCCAGCGGATGTGATTGCAGCAAAAGAATGGGGAAAAATCACTCAAATGTGTAAAGATGCATTTGATATTATTAAGCGAGTTCGTAAATAATCACTAATACTAATATCATGAGTAATTCAAATCAAAAAATGACAAATTACAGGTGGGTGCTTTGTTCCCTACTGTTTTTTGCTACTACTATCAACTATCTGGATCGACAGGTTTTGTCGCTTACATGGAAGGACTTTATTGCAACGGAATTCCATTGGACAAATACTAATTATGGAGATATAACAATGTTCTTTTCCGGCTTTTATGCCCTTTGTATGTTGTTTGCCGGTCGTTTTGTCGATTGGATGGATACAAAGAAGGGATTCCTTTGGTCAATTGGAATCTGGTCGTTGGGAGCTTGTCTTCATGCTTTTTGTGGGATCGCAACGTCCGGTATTCTGGCTGGAAAATGGATGGTTGGATTTGAAGGTGCAAAAGAAGCGATTGCTACAGTTGGAGATGTCGGTAAGATTATCAATATAAGTGTAATGCTCTTTATTTTTGCCCGGGCGGTACTTGCTTTGGGGGAGGCAGGAAACTTCCCTGCTGCGATTAAAGCAACAGCTGAATACTTTCCTAAAAAGGACAGAGGTTTTGCTACTAGTATATTCAATGCCGGAGCTCAGATCGGAGCGTTGCTTGCACCGCTGTCTATTCCAGTTATCGCACAATATTATGGTTGGGAGATGTCATTTATCATCATTGGAGCTCTTGGTTTCATTTGGATGGGATTCTGGGTGTTTGTTTATAAAAAACCAGAGAACAATCCGGGGGTAAATGCTGCAGAATTAGCATACATACAGCAAGATGAGAGATCCCATGATAAAGTCGAGGAAAAAATTGAAAAGGCTCAAACAAGAAAACTTTCATTTGCAGAGTGTTTCAAATTCAAACAGACCTGGGCTTTTGCGTTTGGTAAATTCATGACTGATGGAGTTTGGTGGTTCTATCTTTTCTGGGCACCGGCTTATCTGAGCTCAGTTTACAATATGCCATCATCAGATCCTAAAGCTCGGATAGCTATTTTTACTTTATATGGTATTTCAATGCTCTCTCTCGTAGGAGGATGGCTTCCTACTTATTTTGTAGAAAAGAAAGGCATGAATCCTTATGCAGGAAGAATGAAAGCTATGTTAATATTTGCTTTTTTCCCATTGTTGGCGATGTTTGCTCAGCCATTAGGACATATTTCTTATTGGGTACCTATTATCATTATTGGTATTGCCGGAGCAGCACATCAGGCATGGTCAGCTAATATTTTTTCAACAATCGGAGATATGTTTCCAAAGTCTGCCATTGCTACAGTTACAGGAATCGGAGGTATGGCCGGTGGAATTGGAGCTATGATCATTAATGCCGGTTCAGGAAGATTATTTGACTTTGCTCAAAAAAGCTGGTCAACTATTGGAGGTGTTCCATTGCTTGAAAAATATCCTCAAATAGCTACACAAGAAGGACTTGACGCATTATTGAAACAAGAACATTATAACAGTCTGGAAGAGCTTCTAAAATCGTTAAGTGCTTCCGGAGAAACGGTTGTAAATGGTATTAATACAGGATATATGATTGTTTTCTGTGTTTGTGCTGTTGCCTATCTCGTAGGCTGGACAGTAATGAAAATTTTGGTTCCAAAATATAAACCGATCGTTATTAAATAAAGAAGATAAATGTTGATCGTTATTTCCAATATGCGAGAAATGACGGTCAACATTCCTTTTTTATAAAATATTCTTCCCCTAATAAAACTCTCTATCCCTAACCAAACCATCTTAAATAATAAAGAAATGAAGGAATTGAATAAACAAACAGTAAGTAAACCGAAATTACCGGTAAAAATTTTGCAATTTGGGGAAGGTAATTTTCTTCGTGCATTTGTAGATTGGATGATTCACAAGGCTAATGAGGCCGGTGTGATGAATCATGGCGTTGTTGCTGTGCAACCGATTGCTCAAGGTTTAGCAGAGATGCTAAGAAAACAGGATTGCATGTATCATGTCTATTTGGAAGGGATAAAAGATAAGCAACCTGTTAAGGAAGTAACACTGGTTAAAAGTATTGTAGATACTTTGAATCCATACGACGAATACGAAGCCTACAAAAATATATTTTTAAGTCCGGAATTGGAAATGGTTATTTCCAACACTACAGAAGCTGGTATCCGGTATGAAGAAGGAGATGATTTGAATGCTTGCCCTCCGAAGTCTTATCCTGCAAAAATGACGGCTCTTCTTTATCAGCGTTTCCAAAAGTTTAATGGTGCAAGTGATAAAGGCTTGTTAATCATTTGTTGTGAATTAATTGAAGATAATGGCTCTACATTGAGAGAATATGTTCTGAAACATGCTGAATACAACCATTTGGAAACCGAATTTATTAATTGGGTAAAACAAAATTGTCATTTCTATGATACTTTAGTTGACCGTATTGTTCCGGGTTTCCCTCGTGAAACAATTGAGGAGATCAAAGCTGAAATCGGATTCAATGATAATTTGGTAGTAAAAGGTGAGTTCTTCCATGTTTGGGCTATTGGAGGAGATCCTATTATCAAAGAAAAATTACCATTAGACAAAGCGGGTTTGAATGTCTTGTTCATGGATGATATCAAGCCATTTCGGGCTAAAAAAGTCCGGGTATTAAACGGAGCACATACCGCGATGGTACCGGTTGCTTTACAGATGGGTTGCGAAACCGTGAAGGATGCTTT
>JAVBUX010000302.1:0-13176 GCA_031554915.1 Bacteroidales bacterium
AAGAATTGATTATTGCTCCCAAAACAGCACACAAATTTGCATCAAACCATACATTTTTAGAGAAATCTAAGACGATACTCTCGTACATTTCTCTTTCTAAGTTATGGTATAATTCAGATAAAATAGTATATCCTTCAAAATTGCTTTTGACTTGATGTTCTATGGGTATAACTATCATAAGTAATGATAATTCTATTTCAAATGTACAAAGATAGCGATTCTTCTGAATAAATAAGTGATCCAGAAATATTTTTATTACACTTGAACCTCTGATTCTTTGATTATCACTTACTTTTGCATTGAATATACAATCAAAACTATATGTTTGTTGCTTGCTGCATTTCCATAGGGATTTGCAACAAGCAACAAATTAATTAGAATGGAACAACTTCATCATTCTCTTCACTACTCTCTTCATCATCACACTCAAATGATATTTCTTTGGATTGATTCTTTTCAAATTTTGTAACCAATCTTGAAACACTACTCTTGCTTGCATAGCCCATTCTTTCAGCTATTTTTTCCATTGAAAGCCCTTGTTTTTGAAGTTCTTTTATTTGTTCGTACTTTTGTTTACCGCCATCATCTTGTTTAACAAGACTCTCGAAAGGTATACGTTCTCCTGTGTTTTCAAAGGTCATATTCTCTGTAAATCTCAATTGATAACTTTCATGCTTGGAAGTACTTGGCAAATAGTTGCCTTTAACCACACATAAATGTTTCAATGTCGGATTAGTTATGTCAGTTCTCAACTCCATTACAAGCCTCATCTTTGCTTCAATTCCCTGTGAACCTAATAGGTTATTCTTATTTGGTGCGGCCTCTTCTGTTCGTTTTCCGCAATGATGCAAAAACAAGATTAAGCATTGATGACGTTGAGCTAGTTGAGAATACTCATTTAAGAATACTCTCACCTGATTGCTTTCATTCATGGACTTTCCATATAAATCAGTTAATGCATCTATACAAACAACATCCACAGGGTTCTCACTCATCATGTTATCAAGATTAGAGATTAGGTTGGTTGTATCAAATACAAATCGCAGTTCTTTTAACTCTTCTGCATCTATCTGTAAGTCTTTATTTTGCTTATTAAGAAGATAGCCGACAGCAACCTCATCATCCTCTGTTGATACATAGATGGCTTTACGTCTTTCTCCATTAATACCAAATCCAATAAAACCACTTTTACCTGAAACAATACACATACATAGGTTACGGAGGAAACTACTTTTTCCGCAATCACTACTTCCTGCAATACAAGCCAAACCAACTTTTTGTAATAGAGGATTAATGACACATGGAATATCTTCCATTTTTCTCAACAAGAGTTCTTTTCCTGATACGTATTGAACTTTATTCAACTCTTCCATATTATTTTCCTCCATTTAAAATTTGTTTAACATCACTCATCCTATAAAGGCGTTTGCCACCAACTTCAATATGAACCAAATACTTCTTCTTGTTCCATCTCCATAAGGTTGATTTATCTATACCAAGCATTTCAGATACTTCATTACGGGTTAAGTAAGCTTTACTATTAGCATCAGCAACCTGTTGTCCCAATTCTTGGTAAGTTAATTTTACAATATATTCAGCCATCTCCATTAATTCTCCTGCCTTGACAGTAATGTTGAAATTAGGATACTCGCTAAGCAAATTAAAATTTTTAATCATAATTTTATCAATCTAAATTTATGTCCTCTCACTAATAGTGTATGAAGTTATTTTGAGAGTTGCAGAGTCCATACTTTCATTCTGCACTTTCGACAGCACAAAAATACTACATAAAGTGCTGATAAATAAATAATTACGATTGTCTATTCTTGTTGACAAGTCAAGACAAGAAGAAACAAGCATATACAAAAAAAGTGCAATGTTTAACACTGCACTTTTTTGAAAATTTAACTTAGAATACCTTTATTTTACCTCCTTCAATATTTTTTCTTGATGTTCAATTTCAGGCAAATAACTTCCAAATTTAACAATGATAGAATTTATACCTTGATCAGAACCAATGTCTCCAAATTCTTTTCGCATAGCTTTGTAAATTATCGAACGATTATCAATTACAGATATAAAAACTAATCGTTCTAATGCTTTTAATGTAATTGCAACCATTTTTCCTTTCTTTCCATCTAATAGCTCATGAAGTTTTTTCATCAAAGCATCTTTATTTTCATGATGTAGGTAGAAAATAAAATCTTTCTCTTCAACTTTTCTTCCTGCTTTTAAGGGCATTTGCCAATTGTTATCTTCAATTGAATAGTTATCAGATAATTCTTTTAGTTGGGTTAAAGATTTTTCAATATGCTCTCGACCTATTCTTTCCATTCTTATTTGACAGTAGTATTGGTCTATCCTTTTTTTATCCCATCCATCTTCTTCTATATTTTCATAAGTTTCCCACTCATCAATTTCCTTCCTAAATTGAACTACGTTGATATTGCCTGTTAAGAAATTGTAGACTAATTGAAATGCCTCTTTTTTCTCTTCAAGTCTGATTAGTGATTGGTTATAATATATGTTGCTTTCATCGCACTCAAGTGATTTTAGTCGTTCTAATTCCTTGCTAACATCTTCAATAATGATTTTGTATTCATCATCCCATTTAGTTAATGGGATTTTTATGGATTCAAACTTCCTTAATTTACTATTTAAAAATAAATTAATTTCATTTATAGACTTATTTAAAAGTAAATCGTCAATATAATCACTAACCTCATTGAAATAATCAATATAAAGAGATATCAAGTGTTTTTCATATTCAGAGATACCTTCATAATTAAGAAAAAAGCCATTCCATAAATTATTATCTATATCTATTTCGGAAAAATGGGAATCCAATTTTTCCAACTCTTTAATAAAGTCATTTGTAATCATTCTAACATTTTTACTAAATCTTTTTTCATATCCGCATCTATATCTCTATATCGAGCAAAGGCTTTACTGCCTTCCTTATGACCCGATAATGCGCCTACTAAGTTAGGGTCTTTTACTTTCTTGTACAAATTTCCGACAAAAGTTCTACGTGCAAGGTGAGATGAGGCTATTTCATTAATCGGTCGTTTCTCTTCTTTCCCTGTTGTTGGATTCAGAATTGTTACACTACGATTGACACCACAGCGCAAAAATATCTCCTTTATAGAATCATTATATTTTTGTGCACTAATAAAAGGAAATAACCTTCCCCTATTATCTGTACCCTCGTACTTTTTCACAAGTGATTTTGCCCTGTCGTTTAAGGGGACATTAACTATATCTGGATTCTCATTTTTCGTTTTATGTGGGATATATTCAATGGCATCATCTATGATATTGGCTTTTGTCATGTTCAAGAGGTCTGAAACTCGGCATCCGATAAGGCATTGAAAAATAAAAATATCTCGTTGTACTTCTAAGTACGGATATTTTGACAAATCATAATCCGCTATCAAATTTCTTTCTTCTAAGGAAATATAATAAGGCTTGCCATATCTTTCTGCTACCCCATCATATTTCTTAAATGGTCTATTAGTTGTAATTTCTTGTCCATTACACCAATTGTAGAATGCTCGTAATTTGCCTAACAATGCACATATTGTATTATTTCCTCGTGGCTGAGGTTTTGGGTTCTTCTGTTTAGTATTGACAACCGAAGGTATCAATTTGTACATATAAGCATATTCCTTATAAAGGAGATGTTCATTCCTGAAAAAGTTCTCAAAGTCTTTAATGGTATCACTATTCACTGTTTCAATAGACAATTTGAATTCAGGTTTGTTATTGTATATTTGGTAAAACAGCTCATAACGTTTCAAAGCACGAACAAGGACAAGGAATTTCTTTTCTCTCGTTTCTGAAAGCCTCCGCTTTTCTAAATACAGGTTCATCAAATCAAAGAAGTTATCTTTTGGCTTCTGGTATTTTTCAGGGTGTAAAGCCTCATCAACTAAATGTTCCAGCATTTCACTTGTCAATTCCATTTGGCTTCTATTCAATTCATAGACATCCAAAAGAAGTTGTTTTCTTGCAATAACGGAACGATTAATCCGATTTTTTTCTTCGGTGTCAATCACAGCCCTTGCCTTTATACAGTCATTTTTACTATCCCAAAGGTTTGGATTCACTTTAATTTCACTACAATGGAATAATTGAGTACTCCGACCGTCACTCATTCTGAATCGAACATTAACTTCAATGTTCTTCCTGTTTGTTCTCACAACTGTTTTTACTGTTGCCATAAATTTAATTTTAATTGTTCAACATTTGTTTTTTGCAAATGTACGGCAACAAATCATTGATTTACAACAACTTAAATTGTCATTGCTTGTCAACAACCTGAGACAAGTAAAAACAAGAATGGAGCTGATTTTTCATTGCAATTCCAATGTGTTTATAAAAATTATTACCTTTGCATTAAGAGGAAATTTTCGGTTGTGCAAGATGGCTAAATTTGCACAACATCGCTGAAATTTCATATAATAAGATACAATCGGATAAAATGTATAAATATCACAAGTGGTTAATTTCTAATGAAATACATTGCAACGCCTTGCAAATGATTTCATTCCTAATTTTTCCGCTCCGAGTACTGAAGAAAACTCTAATCACTGACTTATCAGCTGGTTAGAGTTTTTTCTTTCCTGAACAAAATGAATCAATGTCAAAACCTGGTGGATTCTCCTGCTCTTAGGCGAAAAGTTTTGTTAGCCTAAAAATAAAGAAAGGCCAGTACCTATAAAAATTATTATCATAGGTATAAAATTTCCTATTACTCCATAGGAAGCCCCCACGAGATAGATGTTATTATAAGAAAATCATACCAGAATATCCTTATATACCGGATTCAAACCCTCAAAATTCTATTTAACTATTATCTTAAGCGCATTCACCTTTCCACTACCCAACTTAACTTGCATCAGGTAAGTCCCTGAAGGCAAATCAATCCTGCATTGCGAGACCTTATTCCGTAGAGATTCTTTTTTCACCATCTGACCGGACAATGTATAAAACATGGCTTCTGCTGAACTGTTTCCGCTCCCCAGATCGATACTCATAACTCCACCTCTGATCATCGGATTCGGGAATACATTCACCTCATTATCCGACAATACCTTTTCAATACCTGTATAATTAACAGTAACTTCAACTGATTCTTTTTGAGATTCAAACAGCAAACCATTATAAAAAGCAGAAACTTCATACTTATATGTTCCATTTTTCAACGATGACTGTCCAAATTCTTTGTCATGTGTATATCCAATATATTCTCCATTTCTATATAGTCCATAAGCATAAACAGGGAAACGAGGCTCCAAAATTCCAACGAGGCACCAATTACTATTAAAATTGGAGATAACACCTGAAGCCTGAGACCATTGCCCACTAATATTGATCCAATCTCCTTTCCCCATGACAGTAGCAGTATTATCATAAGATGCAGGAAATTGACCCGCTGCAGAAATGCAATGCACTCCAATCCAAAAATCGTCATAAATATCCAGATTTATAGGATAATCCAATATAACTTCCTGCCAAGCACCTACTTTTACCGGCAGTACCTTTTGATCTAAGATAATTACTTCCGGAGCCAAAGATTTTCCTCCTTTCCATACCCTAATTGAATAAGTACTGGAGATATTTCCCGGAACAAATTTAACCTTCGTAAGCCGAGTGCCATTTTGATAGACAAGATCTCCGGCTGCAAATTTCATTGCAATATCAAAATCAAGAGATGCCGAATTACTTCCGATACCACCTCCTACAGTTTGAGCAGAATACCCTATCAAACCACCTTTCTCTGTCGGTTTTTCCCATGACAAAATTACTGATGATCTATCCACCATCCCAACAAGGCTATTAACAGGAGGATATTTATCCGGAGGAGTAACTGACATAGCTGATCCACAGACCTGTTCCGACTCACAAGAACCATAAACAGCCGACACACAGTATATGTGATTTCCTGCCGGCACGACTGAATCGGAATAATATACCGTTTTTACTGTTGTAAGTAAACTACCATCTTTATAAATTTTATATCCGGAAAGGGCAGACGATGTCGCTTTTAATCTGGCCAGAGAAGGTAATAGCTCTACATTTGACACTTCCGCTGAACTGACAGGTATTTCCAAAGCTTGAAACTTATTTTCAAAAGGAGAAACCCAACTTCCTGTTGTGGTTTTTAAGACGGGAGCTTCCAAAAAGCCGGCAATACTCCAGTTAAAATCACCGACTGCAGTTCCCCAACTGGTAGTATATACCATATTTCGAGCAGGCACGGCTGGTCCCCCATCACTTGCTGCCGGATAGACACCATCAAGACTCGCCGCCGTAATATTATACTCTATACCAATCCAATATTCCTTGTCTGAACTATCGAATATTACAGGCTGATTCAAAGCAACTTCCGTTAAATATCCAACAGTAAAAGAATAAACCCTTTGTTCTGTTAATAATACCGGAGACATGGTATTCTCAGGACAAGACCATACTTTAACAGTGTATTCACAGGCATTTTCAGTTGGGACGAATCTCACTTTAGTGAGCTTACTTCCTATCATATTTTTCGTATCTTCAGGTATCCAACGTGATGCAACCGTAAAAACTCGAGTATTAACATATCCCCTTTTATATTTCACATCGCCCGAATGAGAAATCCATCCCCCATCAAAAGCAGGACTCCATGATAATTTTACCATATCTGCAACAGACTTTACCTGCAAATTTTTCACTGGATCGCAAGCAATCATCGCCCCTGAAACGACAACTGGAGATGCACACTGTTTGGCGGATTCCGAAACTCCATAAACCGGAGAAACGCAATAAGTATAAGTTCCTGCAGAAACCCCATACTGTGTATAGCTTTTAGCTGATCCGTCGTTTAATGCGATCAAAGTTTGATCGTTTCTGTAAATCGCATATTTGTCGGGGATAGCACCCTGAGGTGGATCCCAGGATACTGTCACGTTTTGTCCTGAGACACTTGCTTTTACATTGGAAACTATTGCTCCTGTTTTCATAAATGAGAACGAAATCAGTTGATTCATCTCTTTGATTTCTGTAACCGGTTTAGATGTATTATTTCCACTCCATGATTTAGCAGATGGAGTAGAATAATCAGAAAAGGCCATATTACCGGAAGAACCCGGGAATGGGCAACCTGAAGCATTGATATTCCCGTAAGATGTAGGATCTGAATTCGGTATTGCAACCTGAGAAGAAGCACAAACAGGATATACCTGCTGTGGATGTGTAGCATTACTGACCGAATTTCCTGAAACCTTTGACGACACCCTGTATATCAACAAACCACTTCCCGGAAGATATGAATCAAATTTCAATTTTTGTCTGTTCTCCAGTAGAAAATATTCATCAGGAGTTGTCGTACTAATTTTATATGCTGTCGGATTTTCCGCAGAATTTGGCATACCGGAAACCATGGTTTCTGCTATCAACTCCGTCGGAATTACCCAACCGAAAGCAATTTTTTGATACATATTGATATGAGCCGGAGAAACTCCACCATTATTAGATGGACCATTCCAGCTTCCTCCCGCCATTAGATCCCACTTACCGGTTCCAACGAATTCCCCCCCCTGCTCATCGTTTGTATCATAATAATCGGGGGCTCCGAATACGTGACAAAGTTCATGGCATATCACTCCAATATTTGTGATATTATTACCGGAATTATTTTTCAGTTCAGGTGAACAAGAATAAACGTTTAATTTTTTCGCACCGAATGTTAGTGCCGGCGAATAACTTGATTTATGAGCCCAAATACAGTCGGCACCTCCACCGGCTTCTTCTCCGTAGCCCGCATACAGAAAATGAAAGGTATCTATATTCCCATCCCCATCATTATCATAATCTGCAGGATTTACAGAAGAACCGAAAAAGGCTAAATTTGCAGCTTCCTGAGCTAACTCACGAACATTCTTATCTTTTTGGGTTGTGCCATTGTTTTCTCCATAATATTTTGATTCCTTTGATGCGGTATAGGGTCCGACAACAGTCACTACCAAATCTAACTTTTCATACGAATTTTCCTTATAAAAATCTTTCACACTCCCCGTAGCTCCATTGGCACTATAGCCGACCTGGTTCATTAACTGCTCAAACTCAGCCACTGTGTGGGTAAACGGTTTATCCGGAAAGCCTATCAAAGCACAAAGAGCTTTAGCCTGCCCTGTAGTAGCCCGCAATTTTGGAGCAGTTGATGAAAATAATGTTTTTTGCTCAATCTCGTCTATTTCCCGAAATATTTTTATCTGGGAAGAACTATATCGTAATCCTCTTTTCAGGGTCGCCTTAAAATCAGAGGAATTTGTTGATCGCAAAGTTACCTCTTGGAAAATAACTTCTGATGGCACCATATCTCCTTTTTCATTGAGGACAGCATAAACAATATATTTATCTTTTCCATACATCAATGAATATCCATCGACAGACTCCATCCATTTAACACTTTCATCGCCTTTCAGCTTCACTGTTATTTCAGTACCATCCGGCTGTTTCATTTTTACCGGATTAGGATTTGCAGGAGATGCACTTACTTCCTGGCCGGCAAAAAAGCTCAACATCAGGAAAACGGAAATCGTTATTTTCTTAATCATAAAATGAGGGGAAAAATATAGTGGAGATATTAGATTCGATTAAGCAAAAAGACACCCTAATATTCATTAAAGTGTCCCTTTTTCTCATGTTTATTGCATATTAACCTTATTTCTTTTCAGACAAAGCCTTGACTGCATCGGTCAATTTCTTTCGCGCATCATCCAGACGTTTTTTCTGAGCTGCATCAAAGTCCGCCGCATAACGAGTCATGTCTGTTTCAAATTTTTGTTTTTGCTGTGATAACTTAGAGTATTCGCCGGCTACAGAAACATCACCTGCTCTCATTTTCTTAATAGTTTCAACATAACGTTCAACGTAGCTTTCAAAATCCTTCAATGATTTTTCCACATCAACGACTTCTGCTGCAGATTCCGCTTTCACTTCTGTTGCTGCTGGTGCGGGTTCTGTTTTTTCTTCTTTCTTATTTCCTCCACAAGCTGCAAATGACATCATCAATATGCCTGCAAAAAGAATGGTGACAATTTTCCTCATATCCTTAGATTTTTCTAAATTATACTTGCTACAAAGTTATACAAAATATTGAATTATCAAATTTATAGCGGCTAATTCTTTTAATTCACCATCTCCTTATTCACTTTTTACCCTTGTCTTTGTAATACTGCCACCTTTCTACAACATCTTCCACATAATTAAGAGTCTCCGTCGCCCTAAAGTAACCATACCGGCAAACACTATCATTATAATACTCTGGAAGCCTCTTCAGTTTCAGACATTCTTCGACATTATCATCCCAGACCTGAGGATCTTTCCCCAGTTTAAGAGCAAGAGCCTGGGCATCATATATATGTCCATGTCCGGCATTGTAGGATGCTAAAATAAACCTCTTTCTCTCGTCTTCATTTTTAAAATCGGTAAAAAGCTTTTTCAACTCCTGAATATATTTAACGGAAGTGCTGATACTTCCCTCCGGATTAGACCGATTCGCGGGATTAAGTCCAAAAGCCCGGGCAGTCCTTGGCATCAGCCCCATCAAACCGGAAGCTCCTGCCCAGGAAATAGAAAGAGTATCAAATTTCGACTCCTGATAAGCAATGGATGCCAACAGCCTCCAATCCCAATCTATTGTTACAGCATATTTTTTAAACAAATTATCATACGGAGAGATCTGATTGTTCGATAAAACCGGGAACATTTCATCATTTGAGAGCTTACTCATCTCAAAATATCGCTTCATAATTGCCTGATAACGAGGAGCATTTTTGTTCTTACTAAACCAATTATCTAAAACTTCAGCCAACTTGGGAGATGACCTGTTTACAGCCCATGAAGAGCGTTGAGGATGACTGACTTTGAGGGCCAGATTCATTTTTGGATAGTAAGTTCTGTTGAGTTGAGCCACTGCATAATCACTAATCGTGTATTTTATTTCACCGGAATAAACCATCCCGATCAGGTCTTCCACAGTCACTGTATCCATCCCTATTTCACGGATTACAATTCCTCCACCCAACTCTTGATTCAGATTGACCAGGCGGTCGTATTGCCGGCTTCCTTTTATCACCCAGACTTCTTGTCCGATCATATCGGTAACATCTTTAAGTACAGAATCTTTAGGGATAGATTTTTGAACAACTACCTGTTCATTAATGGATTCCCGTCCACAGTAAAGCAATTCGGCCTTCAGTTTGTTCGTGACGGGAAGTTCACATGCAACCAAGTCACCTTCTCCCGCCTTAATCATTTCAACCAGACGAGTCTCATTTTCAGCAATCTTTATATTGATTTTGAGATTGTAAGCTTCAGCAAAATCTTCCAGGAATTCATACTCATACCCCATTGGTTCTCCTTTATAGATAAAGTATGAAATAGAACTCGAAAGTGTTATGGCTGTTACTTCTCCATCCTTAAGAATTTGGTCAAAATCTCTCACAACCGCCTTCGGATCTTGGTTTTTCCGGCAGGTTAAAAATAGTATTATCGCAGAAACGATAAGTACAGAAATGAAAAATTTAGTTTTCATCAGTACAATTTTTATCCGCAAATGTACTGAAAATTTTGAAGTATCAAAACTCTGCAGTAAGTTTGAAATTAATCTGGCGACCGGTAAGATAATTCGGAACTGCCCACTGGCGACTATTAATATCGGAAATCCACGTATAGGAGCTTACATTCTTGATATCAAGAAGATTAAACACATCAACTCCTAACCAAATATTTTTAAAGAATCCCCAAATTTGTCTATCCCGGGCTTCGTCTTCGGGGGCCAGCAACCTGTAAGCCAGACCGATATCCACCCTGCGATATCCTTTGGAACGAAAACTCTGGTCGTACGAATAATCCGGAGAACTAAAAGGCAAACCATCCGACCAAATCGCATTCAGACTAAGTTTAAGACGATCATAATTCGGCCAATAATCCGTAAAGAAAAGAGAAATATTGTAACGGCGATCTGTTGGTAGCGGTGATTTTTTACCATCCCAGTCCTGCTCTGCTTTCATCAAAGAAAAATTAAGCCATGAATCTGTTCCTGGAACAAACTGTCCGAATAGTTTAAAATCCAACCCTGTAGCGTACCCTTTTGCCACATTCTTTCCATAATAGGTAATTTTGACATCATCGACGGTATAAGGAACCAGATCATCCATTTTTTTATAATACATTTCGGCTGTAAACTTAAACGGGCGATTATCAACCTTAAATACATAATCACCACCCATTACAAAATGGACTGAACGTTGTGATTTTATATTGTCGTTCAAGACAATATAAGAATTTCCCTTGTCATCAGTTTCCGTCATCCGGAACTCCTTATAAAAAGGAGATTGGTAATACAATCCCGAAGCCAGACGGAATGTAAAATTCTGATTCCGGGAAGGAACAAATCCTACGGATCCTCTCGGGCTCAAAATCAGTTCTTCATTATAGTCCCAATAGCTCGCTCTTAAACCCAAAGTGGCAGAAAACAGGCCTTGCTCTATCCTGAATTTGTATGTATCCTGAAGATATCCTGAAAAACGGTTGGATTGCAAATTATTTTCAGAATACAGATTATTATAAACCCGTAATATTTCTTCATTATACGGCATTGAATAACCCATTGAATCCCGCATATCCCATTCTTTGATCCGGTCGTGTATGAGTTCCCGTTGATATCCCAAGGACCAGCGCAAGGTATTACTTCCGAATATATGATTTCCTAATTGGGTAATATTAACCACCTCCGAACGCAAACGATCGCGTGCATGTTCATGAAATTTTCCGGTCCCGATAGGTGTAACTTCACGTCCACCACCATCATCCTCCACAATATCACTGAGCCAATATTCTCCACCTATATCATAATTTTCTGTTTCGTGCGATTCAAATGCTGTAAATTGCAAAGACAGATTATTATTTTTATTGATATTGTATTTCAAAGCTCCGGAGCCGAAATAAGTCGTAAATTCATCTTTTTCTCCCCCGTCATAAGCCACATCGAAACTTTTTGAATTAGTCAAAGTACCAAATGACGTACTTCTGGAAGATGGAGTAAATTTATATATATTTCTGGAAAAGTTTCCCAACAAACTCACCTCAAATTTAGGAGTCAGAGCGTAAGTCATATACGTTTGAAAGTCCATAAAAGTAGGATCATAATCGCCTTCTGTGTCCAGTGTCTTCAATAAAGAGGTACCTCTTTTATAACGGAATCCTGTGACCTGTGTAAATTTTCCGGAAGAACTACCTATATATGCATTAGCTCCAAGCATACTGGCCGTAACAGAGCCTTCAAATGATTGCGGCTTTTTGTAAACGACATCCAACACAGACGACATCTTATCTCCATAACAAGCATCGTAACCTCCTGATGAGAACTTGACAGAACCGGTCATATCCGGATTGATAAAACTCAAGCCTTCCTGTTGACCGCTTCGAATCAGCAATGGGCGATAGACCTCCATCCCATTAACATATACTATATTTTCATCGTAATTTCCTCCCCGAACAGAGTATTGAGATGTTAACTCTGAGCTTTTTGAAACCCCTGTTCCTGCAAAAACAATTTGAGTCTCTATACTTCCGCCGTAGGGATCAACTATTCCCTTCAATTTTGAAGGATCTATCTGCTGGAGCGTATTCATATTGATCCGGTTTCCGGTAACAACAGCAACATCCAACTCGATGGCAATGCTTCTCATCCGAACTCCGAAAGACATATCGCCGATCACCGATGGTATAATCCGTTGAGTCGTATTATAACCAAGACAGGTGAATACCAAAGTACAGGAATCTCCTTTATTTACGGATAATGAAAAATGACCTTCATTATTGGTCATAACCCCGCTGAATCCCCCTCGGGTCTGCACCCATACCAATTCGATAGGCAGACCATCCGTATCGACAACCGTTCCGGAAATTGTAGCTTTTTGCGCATGGATTACAAGCGGAAATAACAATAAGAATAGTGATATGAGGCGAAACTTCATTGATTCAATGCTATAATACGATTAATTAACGAGAAAAAAACAATTTCCGTATATTTACTGATTCTTATTTTGAGTCATTGAGCTTTCCGGCATAACAGAAGCACTTTTCTGCCATCATTCAATGTCGTGGCAAACAGATATTGAGAAC
>JAVBUX010000234.1:0-4470 GCA_031554915.1 Bacteroidales bacterium
GGGTTGATCAGGATAACCAATAACCTTTTTCTTATTATCTTCACCTACTAAACTCTCAATCGATTGTAAGTGTACCTCACCCACAGGAGTTTGCATAACCGCAGGAAGTGCGGAATATACCTTTGAAAAATTTTCGTTACCATATTCTCCTTCAACTAATATTGAACTATCCTTCATCAAACTCACATCCAACACAATAACACCTGAAATCTGATCTGCTTTATCAGGCGACATATAGACATCGATTGGGAGTTCCGGATAGTAGGGATTATTCTTCCCATAAATTTCCTGTTTATTTAATCCGCTATTAATAAGGTAATTAATATATAGTTTTTGTTCCTTAACCACCCCCTCCACCAGATTTCTCGATTTGAGCATTTCCACTTCATTATCCACATTATTATTTGTGTTCAGAAGTCCCATATCTTCAAACAGCGACAACTCGCTATTCCCAAGTCCCCCCTTCTTCTCATCTTTCAATATGACACTGGCATTCACCTTATAAATATTCTTTGTGAATTTCAAATATAAAATGCCTAACGAAACACATATAATAAGAGAAATGACAATCAATTTCCAATGAATCAGCATATTGATTATAAACCATTGGATATTAAGATCCTTCCCCTCAATAGAAGAGGAGTTCGTTTGTTTATTACTTTCCATTGTAGTTAAATTTAGATTATTTCGTAAGTAGCACCACTAAATTAACAACCCCCAATAATAACGACCCTAATGAAATCATTACCGTAGTCTGAGTACCAATGTCCGAAGACTTGGCTCTTGCTTTATTAGGCTCTACATATACTACATCATTTTGTTGAAGATAGAAATACGGAGATGATAAAACTTCCGTAGAATTCAAATCCAACCTGATCACCTTTATCTCTCCTTCAGGAGTTTCTCGCATTATGGAAATATTATCACGTTTACCGTAAATAGTCATATCTCCGGCTAATGACAAGGCTTCCAACACATTGATTTTATCACGGGAAACAGAGTATTGCCCCGGACGAGTAACTTCACCAAGTACAGATATGTGATAATTCATCAAACGGATGGAAATCACCGGATCTTCCTTGATATATTGCTTTAGTTCTTTTTTAAGATAAGCTTCCAGACTGGCTCTATCCAGGCCGGCGACTTTAATGGTTCCGAGAATTGGGAAATCAATTTCTCCCGCATCATTTACCAGGTATGTTTGGCGACCAAATCCCTGTGGTATCGTTTCTGTCGCATCGTAAGTTGTTGCTGACGGTTGTACCGGCAGATTAAACGCCGATGCAACAGATGGCTCCCGACTTGAATTAACAGTAATACTCAATACATCCTCCGGTTGATATTTTACATTTGAATTTTTCACATAAACCGGGAAAGTGCTTTCCTTTGAAGAATCCGACTGCTGCAGATATGGAACCTTTTTATAAGAGCTACAAGAACTTAGTACTCCAATTGTCAGTAACAAGACAAAAAATTGCGTGTTATATCTATTCAACATTTCTTTTTATTTTTTATAAAGCCGCACAAAGCAAAATAGGATGCATTTTTATCTACAAACAACATGTTTTGCAACAACTTGTAATCAAAAAACAATAATTATCTCTACAAACTAAGAAATTCAAGCTTATTTCATACCAAAAGGCTAGTAACTCAATCTAATCTCATTCTTAGTTTCAGATATAACAACATCACTCAAAATTTGTTCGCCAAAGTATGTTATAAAACATGCGTTATGTTGTATGTGCTAATCAAAAACGCTTAAACACCTGACCAAAAGCGACTTTCAAAATAATCACATTAATTTTATAACTCAAAAATTAAAACTAAATTCGCTACCTTTGTTTTTTAAGTATCATAAATTATTTATCATGACAAATATCAGGCAATACATTGAAGAAAATAAACAGCGTTTTCTTGACGAGCTGTTCGGGTTAATTCGCATTCCATCCATAAGTTCAGAAGAAAAGCATCAACCAGACATGCTTAAAGCCGCCGAATACTGGAAAAAACTTCTCCTGGAAGCAGGAGCAGATAAAGCCGAAGTAATGACAACAACAGGCAGCCCGGTGGTATATGGAGAAAAAATGATTAATCCTTCGCTTCCTACGGTTCTGGTTTACGGTCACTATGACGTAATGCCAGTCGATCCGTTAAATTTATGGCACAGCGCCCCCTTTGAACCCGAAATCCGCGACGGAAAGATCTATGCACGTGGTGCTGATGATGATAAAGGACAAGGCTTCATCCATGCCAAAGCATTTGAATATATGGTTCGCTCGAATACTCTTCCATGCAATGTCAAATTTATGTTAGAAGGGGAAGAAGAAATCGGTTCCCCAGCTTTGGTCAAATGGTGTGCCAAACAAAAAAATCTGCTAAAGGCCGATGTTATCTTAGTCTCGGATACAGGTATGATTGCGCAGGATATTCCTTCGATTACCTGTGGACTAAGAGGTCTTGCTTATCTTGAAGTGGAAGTAACCGGACCTTGTCGTGATCTGCATTCCGGTCTTTTCGGAGGTGCAGTAGCTAATCCTATAAATATTCTGGCAAAAATGATAGCTTCCATGCAGGATGAAAACGGTCGTATCACAATCAAAGGTTTTTATGATGATGTCGAACAACTAAGCGCCTTTGAACGCGAAGAACTGAATAAAGCGCCATTCTGTTTAGATAACTACAAAAAAGCATTAGATATTAATGACGTTCATGGAGAATCCGGTTATACAACAATAGAACGTACCGGAATCCGTCCGACATTCGATGTTTGCGGAATCTGGGGAGGATACACGGGAGAAGGGTCTAAGACTGTAATTCCATCAAAAGCTTATGCAAAAATATCGATGCGTCTGGTTCCGAATCAACAACACGAAAAAATAGCCGAATTATTTATAGCACACTTCAAATCTATTGCTCCTGAATGTGTAAAAGTAAAAGTTACAGCACTTCACGGAGGAGAAGCATACGTATCGCCAACAAACTCTCCGGCTTACCTGGCTGCAGCACAAGCGCTGGAAACCACTTTTGGGAAACGCCCCGTCCCATTCCGTAGCGGAGGAAGTATTCCTATCATTGCTACCTTCGAAAAAGTACTGGGAATCAAGTCTATTTTAATGGGATTCGGTCTGGAAAGCGATGCTATACATTCCCCTAATGAAAATTTCCCATTATATAATTTATTTAAAGGAATTGAAACAATTCCATATTTCTATGAAAACTTTGCAAAATTGATGAAAAAATAATGAATTACCGCCCTGCCACGTAGTGGCTAAACATCAATGACCGTGGGTAAGCGATAGCGCAGCCCACGGTACTGAAAACCTCTCCACCTAAAAAAACCGGCCGCGTATGCGGTCGAACAATAAAACACATTTTCCGTGGGTTTTACCCACGGCTATGTACATTTAGCCACTACGTAGCAAATCGGTGGTTCATCGGAACATTATTATTGATTAGAGCGTTTATAGTGAAGTATTAACAAATCAAAAAATCATGAGTGCTTCAAAAATATTTGCATTGTTAGGAGATAAATCTGAATTTTATCTCAATCACGAATGTAAAACAATTGACAAATCTTTAATCCACGTTCCATCTCCAACTATTATCGAGAAAGTGTGGATCGATTCCGACAGGAATTTACCGACATTAAATAATCTTCAACGTTTACTTGGCCACGGGCGATTGGCAAACACGGGATATTTATCCATTCTCCCTGTAGATCAAGGAATTGAACATACAGCCGGAGCATCTTTCGCTCCTAACCCGCTCTATTTTGATCCCGAAAATATCGTCAAATTGGCTGTAGAAGGAGGTTGTAATGCTGTTGCATCTACCTATGGGGTGTTGGGTGCAGTTGCCAGAAAATATGCACATAAAATCCCATTTATTGTCAAAATAAACCATAACGAATTACTGACTTATCCGAACACCTATAATCAGATTATGTTCGGAACAGTAAAAGAAGCCTGGAATATGGGTGCAGCTGCAATTGGGGCAACGATTTATTTCGGTTCGGAAGAAAGCCGAAGACAAATTATTGAAGTCTCCGAGGCTTTTGAGTATGCTCACGAACTAGGCATGGCCACAATTTTGTGGTGTTACCTGAGAAACGATGATTTCAAGAAAAACAGTGTGGATTATCATTCTTCTGCCGATATGACCGGACAGGCCAACCATCTTGGAGTTACCATTCAAGCCGATATCGTCAAACAAAAACTTCCAGTCAACAACGGAGGATTTACTGAAATCGGTTTTGCAAAAACAAGTAAAGGAATGTACAACCAATTATCAACAAACCACCCTATTGATTTGTGTCGCTATCAGGTTGCAAACGGATATATGGGTCGCGTGGGACTGATCAACTCCGGAGGAGAATCACACGGAGATTCTGACCTGAAAGAAGCCGTTATCACGGCCATAGTAAATAAACGAGCAGGAGGAATGGGATTAATCAGTGGTCGCAAAGCATTT
>JAVBUX010000087.1:0-6564 GCA_031554915.1 Bacteroidales bacterium
AAGGATAATTTTGTCCGTAAACGAATAATACAGACAGAAATAATGTCAAAGATAAAATTAGTTTTTTCATGATGAAACAAAAAATATTTAGTAATATAGTTTTTAGAGTCAGCCAAAGATACGTAAATCTTTTGAAAATCAAAAAAGAAAAAAGCCTTGATTTGAGAACATTTGATAGTGAAATTTCGTTATACATCAATTAATAATCAAAATAGAATTAAATTATGCAGCGTAATTTATTGGTTTTAGTCGGAGTCCTTTTTTTTACCATTTTTTTTAGCGAAGCTATGACTGCACAGCAAGTGCGAAGGGGAAAGGCTGGAGTTCCGGGAGAGTGGCGTGTAATCGGAACTACAGAGGCGAAGTTTGTCGCAGATCATGATGGAATTGTTGTGGTAGCTCCTTTTGATAATTTCAGGAAAATAAAATTCAAAGTTACCGATGCTCCTTTACGTCTGATAAAACTGAGGGTAACATACGATAATGGCGCTCCGGATGATATCCCTGTGGCAATTGATATTCCTCAAGGGGGGGAGAGTCGCATTATCGATCTTCGTGGAGTCGGTAAACGTAGCATTCGTCGTATCGATTTTTGGTACGATACGAGAGGTGTAGCACGGGGTAGAGCCAATGTGACAATATTTGGAATGAAATAACTTACATTTTTATTCCGAAATTGTCGATAATCAACATTCCTTTATTTAATTGAAAGATAGAAAGATAGCAATCTCCTGAGTCGTCGGTAGTAAATGAACCTTCATATATTCCTTCTCCATCGAGAGGAGAGGATAACAGAGGTTCTTTACTTTTTGTGGTAAAGGCTTTTATTTCAAAGGAGCCTTTTTTCGTTGATTTGTATTGAAAACGGACAGTATATTTTGTATTTGGCATTAGTCTAATCAAGGATGGCATAGTCCTTAATATTTCACCTTTGCCTTGATCCAATATTTTGAGGGACCAGTTACCGTCAATAACATCATCGGTATAGATCCCATTCCGTTCACTGAGGTGGGTTTTTGCTTCAGATGGTCTTGCAAGCATCCATCCCCCCCATCCGAAGTCGATGTGTTCGAAATCTTCATAGTAAGTATAACCTTCTTTTCGGTAAATTTGAGTTTCAAGTACTCTTATATCATCGAAGATGACATAAGATGAGTCTTTGACAGCATCGGCTTGAAGGCTTAATTTAGCTGTTGTTTGTCCTTCTGGTAGTTTAAATTGTACTTTTAACAACTCATAATACCTTCCGCGCTTATCGGAATTGATTTGAGTATTTTTGAAAAGAGTTTCCTTTATAGAAGATGATACAGGAGAGAAATTATTCCCGGAAATTTCCAGAGAGGCCTTGCGTTTTCCTTGAATTTCTACCCATGTGTATGCACTATAACTTTGCCCGCCTTTCAGGCTTTCTATTGTTTGAGTTACACCGGCTTTCTCTTGTCCGGAAATTTTCAATTCTGCTTGTCCGTAGGTTGTCGTTTCAATTTGAACGCCTTCAGCATTTCCTGTTTTTTTCCAGTACAGAAAGTCTTTACTATCGAACCCCATATCTTTTACAGGGGATCCATGACTCCAATCGGCTTGTAATAAATCGGGGGCAGTTTTTTTGTACAAGACATAAGGAACATCCTTCTTTGTACTCAGTGTGATGTGCTTATTGATGACATTCAGGACATTAACAGCCATCCTTCCTGTGTCGCTAAGCTCGTAACAGTAAACTTTATCAGTGTCCCATGAAGCTGGTAGTTCCCATTTTGTATTTCCTCCTTCCGGATTGTAATGGTAGATTTTTTCAACTCCGGAATCATTCCAGGGAATAAATACGATATTCCCTTTTTTAATCATTCTACCGTTGTCGTACATATTGGTAACCCCATTTTCGCGGCGTGTTTCCGTGCCATTTTTGAAGCGAAGTTTATTTGTATCGGCATAAATAACCGGAGATTGCATCAGATAACGATAAGGTAGTTGTTCTGTATAAAAATTGCGAATGGCTCTGTACATGTCTTTACCATTTTGCCATCCCTGAAATCCAATAGCTGCTCCACGGTCATAACCTCCTCCGAAAAGAGAATCATTTGCAAATGCGTCTTTGCGTGTTCCATGCACAAATCTAGAAATCAAGCTTTTGGATTCCGGATAATAATGTATCCATACGCCATAGCGATTAAAAACACTGGGGTCTTCCGTCCAGATAGCCCAATCGCGTTCATTGAATAGTTTGGCGGTATTGTAAGCCAGATAGCGGTGTTCACGGTAAGTATCGATATAAATAAAATCGAGTCCGTCAACCTCTTTTTTCAGATTATCAAGTCGTTGTTGGAAACAGCCGCTCCTCACATCAGCTTCTTTTTTGATAAGATAAGCCTGGTCGAGCCATTTCCATCCGGGGATTTCGGAAACAATATGATTATTGTATGCTTTTGCCGAAGGATGAGCTTCGCTGTCATTGATATGGAGGCCAATATAAGCATTATACTTTTTTGCCTCCTGAACAAGAGAGTTGAGTTCATTTACACCCCCAGCCCTGGTATTATAATGACCGGAAAAATCAGGATGTCCTGTATCATGCCCTTCAGCCTGATAGCCTTTTAACTCAAGCATTTGGCGGAATCCGTCAGTGAGGTAATATACTTTTTTGAGATTATCCAATTGCCTGAGGAAAGGGAATTGAGCTTCACTTGCAAAATTCATAGTGATAGTAACATTGGAGTTACGCACTCTCTCTACTCCATAAGGATCCGGATAGACTTCAGAAAGTGCAACTGCACCATCTTGCCAATTTACAATACCATCGTTGTTTCTATCACTGGTAAAAATGACTTTCCACCAGGGTAACTCTGTCGTTTTTCCATCAATTCCTCTGTAAATCCATTCATTGTTTCCGATAAATGTCGCATTTTTTTCAGAAACAGATCGGTAAAAAAATTGTTTGGTTTCGTAGATTGAGTTATTGTCAAGAGTAATTGCCTGGTTTTCATCGTTGAGGATTACAATAGCAACATTGTAATTGATAGTATCTGCTGTTTTTTTATTAAGAGGGAAAAAACGATCGGATCCTTCATTGACAGCAATGGAGAGGGCAGTCTTTTTAGAGGAGTTGGGCATTGCAGCAAGGTATTGCTCCGGAAAACCGATGGTTTTTATTGGGAAGGCTTCCTTAAGGTCTTTAAGAACCTTAATTTCCTTAAGGCAGGTCTCGAAAATATGCTGCTTTACGCAGCATTCAACAGTGATAACAACATTAACTTCAGGAACCTCAAGAATATAGCTCACTGTATTTTCATCGATTTGCCTCCCTGAACCTTGCACCGGAAAAAGGTCCCCATTGAGGTTAATATATTCACAAACTTGATCATTGACAATTATTTCCGGATTATTTTCCCATTTATATCTCAGTGGAGTCGGAAAACTGCGGCTCAGAACTACTTGTAAGTCATCTGATTGGATGCTGAATGTTCCTTTTGGAGATATTGTTTTAGGTTTAATCATTTCCTTAAAAGTTATATCAGAAATAATTGCAGCACCTCCTTTATGTGCTCTGAATCCGATTTTTCCGGCTTTTTTTTCTAAACCGGGAATATTTACAGAACTTGCTATTTCAGAATCAATTCTTAATAAAATCGATTCATCCACCAGATCGATGCGAATATTTCGGGAGAAGTCTTTATATAACTTCGCAATGTCTCTTGCTATCTCTTTTCTGAAAGATGGTGTTTCTACATACCAGACAGAATACCCTAAGATGTCACTGGTTTCATCACAGCCAATATAAATCCAGTCATTGGGCGAAATGTAACGAAGTATAACTCCTGTGTGAGAGTTTTCATTTAGTGATTTGATATTATAACTTATTGAAGTATTGAAAAGTTCAGGCGATTTATCATGAATATAAAAAAGATCACTGTCAGAAGATAATGTGAGGACTCCGTTTTTGAAAGAAGCTTCACCCTGATCTTTTCCAGGAATACTTTTCCAAGAAAAGTCTTTTGATTTATTGATTTGGTTGGGGAGATTATTCGAGTATGCAATTAATATTCCGGAGAAAAGAGCTATTATGCAACAAAAGATATTCTTTTTGGAATTCATGGCTTGCTATTTTTATAATATGTTAGTTCTGGCAGTAAAGATATAAAAAACTATTCTTAGAAAGGATATTACATTTTTCATAAAATAAACATCTAACTAAAAAGCAGATTTAGGCAGGGTGTAGTGAATTAGTTGACAGAGCGTTTAACAACTGTTCAGGGCGCAAGACAATCCGGACAAGTTCCGTCTTTCGCTCAAAGGTCAAAATATATTTGACTGGTTCAAACCGAAATTTCAGGAAGTTAAACAAGTGATAAGGCCGCATATCAATTCCCCGACAAAGTCGAAAGTAATTATAAGCAAAGGTTTTAAGAGATAATTGAAGACCGTTCTTCAAAGATTTAGTATCTTTGGCAGCTATAAGCTTTAACCCACCAAGAATTTGCGTATTTGACATCGTCGAGAGTGGTAGCTGAGCACATAAAGATTGCACATTGTTATAACTACTATGTCAGATTGGACAGTGGTTGCAAAAAATGGCAATTCAGTGTAAGAAAATAATTAACTTTGCAACAAATAATAATAAATATTGAAAATGTTATTTGACGAGTATAAATATTTTAATTACCAATTTCCAGAACCACAATATTTAGGTGCAAAACACACCCATTTATCGTGGATAAATCAGTTTATTCCTAAAAATATCACTACAGCACTTGATGCTTTTGCAGGTTCTCAATCAGTTAGTTTCCTTTTTAAGCAATTGGGCATTAAGACTATTGCGAATGACTTTCTAAATTTTAACAATCAAATAGGAAAGTCTATAATTGAAAATAAATTTCACAAATTAACAAAGGAGGATTTAATAATATTATTTCAACCCGCATCCAACAAAAGTAACTTTGAACTAATGGAGAATACATTTACAAATGTGTTTTTTGAGAAAGAAGAAGCGTTATTTTTAGACAATTTCAGAGCCAATATCTCACTATTAGAAAATGAATACAAACAAGCTCTAGCAATTGCAGTAATCAATCGTAGTATGACACGGAAAATCACTATGGGGCATTTCGGCCATACACAAGCATTGGTTTATGCAAATGACCCCAAGAGAATTAAACGCAACAGGAGCTTAATCAGACCAATTAAAGAAATATTTGAAGAACTCTTGCCAAGTTACAATAATGCCATATTCGATAATGAACAGGACAACCAGAGTTTTAATTTCAATATTTTAGACTTATTACCACAATTATCAAGTATTGACTTAGTCTATTTTGACCCACCTTACTGTGATAGCCACGCAGACTACCAAGGCTTTTATCATCTACTCGAAACCTATACAGAATATTGGACAGATAAAGAATTTGTAAATGGAATTAAACGATACGAGCCTCAACGATATAGTGGTTTTGACAAAAAACGGGATGTCATTGATTCTTTTGAAAAATTATTTGAACTCTCATCTGAAATACCGCATTGGCTGATTAGCTATAATAATAGAAGCTACCCCGGGATTGAAGAATTTGAAAAAATAATTTCAAAACATAGAGATGTAAAAATCGAAGCAAAAACATATAAAAACGGTCGTGGAGGAAAAGGAAGTGTTGCAGGTAGCCAAGAGATATTATTTGTATGCACACCAAAGAAAACTCGTTTTGTTTCAGTCAAAAATTAATAGACAATAGAATATGAGAGATTTTAATTATTGGGATAATTTACATAGAAACGAGAAATTAGAAGAGTTTAGCTGTGATAGTGTAGGATTATTATGGTTAAAAATAAAATCAATTGTTCGTGTTGAACTAGTAAAGGGTTTCTTTGAATTTTCGGGATACACAATAAACACGAAAAAGCAGAGCGAAAATTTCAGAGCATTATTTGAACTACTCTCAAAAGATATAGTCACTTCTCACAAACTTCTGGATGAATACATCCGAAATGTTAGTAATTTTCAAATTGACGGAATAAATATTGAATAATTAGTATCTGAATTATATAAGCTTAAAAATTTTGATTGGGGTGGAGATTATCAAAACTCTTTAGATAAATATCTAGTAAGCAGATATGTAAAAGTCCAAAATCCATCCTACGACAATTTAGTGTCGAAGTTTGAGACAGAAATTAACACAGCAGTACAAGGATATGTATTAAACAGTTGGTATAACTATTGGAGCAGTGTGTTGATTGAAAATATTTTTAAATCACATCCCGCAGTTCTTCCTACAGTTGGGCAAATCAAAAGTGTAGATTTCTTCATCAATGATATTCCGTTTGATTTGAAAGTGACCTATTTGCCTGCTGAATACATTAAGTTCAAACGCAAAGAAAAAGGATTTCCTGTTGAATTGACTTTTTTAAAGAGAAAAGCAGTAGAAGCTAAAATTGGATTTGACAGAAATGCCAAACCCAATGATATTTTCTATGAAATCACTGAGAAAATGAAAGACAGAAATGACGAGTTTTGTAATACAGTTTTATCAACGCTAAAATCAGAAAAAGTTGAGATTCTGAAAGAAGTACAAGAAAATCCTA
>JAVBUX010000022.1:0-6179 GCA_031554915.1 Bacteroidales bacterium
ATAATCAGTTTTTTCATGCGATTCATAAATATAGAGATAGATCTATTCCTGTTTGTTCAATTTCTTCATAAGGAAAATAAACAACATCAAAACCTTTAAATTTTAATGGTGTATCTTTAAAAATTGAATTTTCTTTTTTAATTTCAAATTTTTTCTTCCAGATGAGATCAAAACAAAACACATAGTCAGGATCTTTTGTCCCACTTTGATATACTTTTAACAAATGACCTTGTTTTTCTGCAGCTAAATCTAACCCAATAATAAAAGAATGTATCTGGCATATTTTTATGTCATACTTTTCAAAGCAAGTCAAAAGTACATTGAGTTTCGAGAAAGAGGCCTCTATCTGTTGTTTTGCTTTATTATACTCTTGCGTTGAGAATGAGCTCTTAAGCTCTACTAAAAATAGATGAAAATTATTTTCTTTTTCGATCAAAAATAGTCCATCACAAATTGATTTTAGCTCTTTACAAGAATCACATTTCAATAAAATATTGCTATTTTCTATAAACTTTCTGTCAAGAGCAAAGATTTCATATTTATTAGCTGAAAATTGAACTTTCTTTACTTTTGATTTTGGATCAATTTCAATTACTTCAACAGTATTAGACGTTTTGGAGTAGTGGTCTTTATTTAATATTTGTTCTAAACTATGAATCATAGCCTATTTCTTCAATTAAATTATCAAGCTTAAAAGACATTTTAATATTATCACGAGTCACTTTAGAAAATGTGTCAAATGGAATTCCGTTATTAATTTCTTGATTTTTGATTATAACCGAACCATCTAATTGCTTTTCAAAGAAATAAGCATTGACTAAGTCTGGGTCTAAAGTTAAATTTCCATTTATATTTTGTTCATCACATAACTGATTGTATTCTGCATCACCCAACTTTTGTTTGATATAATGTAATTTTATCAAATTATTAATTTGCGTTAGAAGATAATCGCTATGAGTAGTGACCTGAATGTTTGCTTTCAAGTTTACTAACAAAGCTAATAGATTGGCTACTTTAACCTGTAATTCAGGATGGATATGAGCCTCTGGTTCTTCAAATAAGATAGATAAATCTTCCGGAGCATCTTTTCGCAAAGCAAGAAATAGAGGAGCTAATTCTTTTATCGAGGAAGCCGCCGCCGTTATAGGAATTTTTTGCCCATTGAATTCATAGCTCAAACTACCTTTTTCATTGATGATTGTTCCTCCAAGAATATCTGAAAGAGAGTCTATTACAGCAGGATTTGGAGTGAATTCTTTAGAAGCCGGCTGTAATAAATATTCCATATCATTCACAAATTCTTGATAAATACCTGAATTCGCAGTAACAGCTTTTAACGATGAAAAGCTTGAAGTAACAAAACCACCTCTTGACGGAGGAAAAAATAACGTTTTACGAAATTCATCTAGAAAATATATGCTAACGAATGCTGATATATATCTACCTATAATACTATTATATCCGACAAATTCCAAGAGACTGTTTTCAGGTAATAAAGCACTAAATTCATTTATAAATAAGCGTTTTCTTTCGGATTTTACACCTCCCTCATCTTCAATAGTTTCTTTGTATGAAATTTTTATTTCTTCATTAGGAATCCCTAAATCGATATCAATATCAACATTTATCGCATCACTTCCAATTAAATAATGGAGATAAGTTTTAAAATCTTCTTTTAAAAATTTGCAAAGTTCCAGTATCGAAAAAGAAAAAACTTCACCTTCAGATTTGTTAAATACAAGGTTCAAATTATCTGATCTTTTCTTTACAAATTCAGCGAGTCTGGTATTTTCAGCACCTTTAAAGTTTAAAACAGCCTTAATATAATGCACCAAAAATGCCGTATAGCTCTTTCCTAATCCTGAATTCCCGGAAAAAATCATAAATGGCTTGATTTCGATAGAACTATTCGAAATTGGACCTAACTTATTTATTTTTATTTGAATAGACATTATTCAATTGTATTTTTGACAAATGTATAGAAATTATCCGAAATCATCAAACATCAACATTTCCGGAGAAACACCCAGGTTATCCAGCATATTTCGTACAGCATTCGCCATCGGACCAGGACCACACATATAGTATTCAATATCTTCAGGCGAATCATGGGTCTTCAGGTAATTATCAAGAATAACCTGATGAATAAAACCCACGTATCCTGTCCAGTTATCTTCCGGGAGAGGTTCACTTAATGCAATGTTGAATGTAAAGTTAGAATATTCTTTTTCAATTGCACGAAAATCTTCTTCATAAAATATTTCATTTTTTGAACGGGCGCCGTACCAGTAAGAAATTTTCCGGTCGGTTGTTTTCAATGTATGGAACAAGTGGAGCAGCTGTGAACGTAAAGGAGCCATACCTGCTCCACCGCCGATGTACAACATTTCCCGTTTTGTATCTAAAATATGGAAATCTCCATAAGGACCTGAGACCTGGACTTTATCTCCCGGTTTGAGATTAAAAATAAACGTAGAACACATTCCGGGAGGAACACTTTCTTTCCAGGTACCTGTGGCACGATCGAATGGAGGAGTTGCAATTCGTACGTTCAACATAACGATATCTCCTTCAGCAGGATAATTCGCCATCGAGTATGCACGCATGTTTTCGTCAGTATTTTTGTGAGCTAATCCCCACATTTTGAATTTATCCCATTCCGCTTTGAAACGATCGGCATCTCCGGTTCCGGGGCGAGCTTCTACATTAAAATCCGAAAATTTGATATCGTATTTAGGTACTTCAATCTGGATATAAGACCCCGGTTTAAAATTAAGACGCTCTCCTTCAGGTAGTTTTACTGTAAATTCTTTGATAAAAGAAGCTACATTGTAATTGGAAATCACTTCACATTCCCAGGATTTGACACCAAAAACATCATCAGACACCCGGATTTCCATGTTATCTTTTACTTTGGTTTGGCAACCTAACCGCCAGTGATCCTTGATCTGTTTCCGGTTGAAAAAACCGATTTCAGTCGGCAGAATCTCTCCTCCACCTTCCAAAATCTGGCAACGACATTGTCCACAGGTGCCACCACCACCACAAGCGCTGGATAAAAATATCCCATTGGTTTGTAAAGTAGATAAAACTGTACCTCCCATGGGAGTTTCAATCTCTTTTTCGTCGTTGATGACGATCTTAACATTGCCCGATGGTGTCAGTTTTGTCTTTGCATAGAGCAATACCAACACAAGCAACAATGTTACCACAAGGAAGACTGCCACACTGGCTATAATTGTTAAACCTCCGGATATCATAATTAAATTTTTATACCTGAAAAACTCATAAAACCGATTCCCATCAAAGCTGTGATAATGAATGCAATACCTAATCCCCTCAATGGTTTGGGGATATCCGAATATTGCAATTTTTCACGTATTGCAGCCATTCCCACAATGGCAAGCAGCCAACCAATTCCAGATCCAAGACCATATATTGTAGCAACTCCAATATTGGGGAATGCTTTCTGTTGCATAAATAAGGATCCTCCCAGGATAGCACAGTTTACCGCAATCAGAGGGAGAAAAATACCCAATGAAGCATACAATGCCGGGCTAAACTTTTCTACAATCATTTCCACTAATTGCACAAAAGATGCAATAACAGCAATAAAAATGATCAAACTCAGAAAACTCAGATTTACACTGGCAAATTGAGGTCCCAGCCATACCAAAGCACCTTGTTTAAGCACGTAAACTTCCAGCAGATAGTTGAGCGGAAGAGTGGCTGCAAGTACAAATATTACTGCAATTCCCAATCCCATAGCCGTTTTTACATTTTTTGAAACAGCCAGAAACGAACACATTCCCAAAAAATAGGCAAAAATCATATTGTCTATGAAGATGGAACGAACGAAAGTACTTAATATCTCTTGCATAATTTCTTATTTCTCTTGTAAATCTTTGTCTTTTGATCTCTGAAACCAGATGATACATGCAACTACAATCAATGCCATTGGCGGCAGGATCATGAAACCATTGTTTGCGTATCCCATGTCATAAAGGAACTGAGGTATCACCGGAAAACCCAATAAAGTTCCGGAGCCGAATAGTTCGCGGAAAAATCCGACAATAATCAAGATCAGTCCATAACCTAATCCGTTGCCAATTCCATCGAGAAGCGAAGGCCAGGGCTTGTTGCCCAATGCAAAGGCTTCCAGACGACCCATTACAATACAATTGGTAATGATCAGGCCAATAAATACGGAAAGCTGTTTGCTGACGTCATAAGCAAAAGCTTTCAGCAGTTCGTTGACTATTGTTACCAAAGCTGCAACAACAACCAGTTGTACAATAATCCGGATTCGTGATGGAATGGTATTTCTCAATAAAGAAATGACCAGATTGGAAAATGCGGTCACGACTATTACCGAGATTGCCATTACGATGGAAGGTTCCAATTTACTGGTAACTGCTAATGCCGAACAAATCCCAAGCATTTGAACCGTAATAGGATTGTCTTTTCCTAACGGACCAAATAATATTTTTTTATTGTTTTCTGAAAGTCCCATAGTTTATTTCTTCAAAAATTCCGTGTATGCTCCAATACTGCTTGAAAGCATTGCATTTACTCCCTGACTTGTAATTGTTCCGCCGGAAATACCGTCGACATAATCCTGTCCATGGGCGGTTTTCCCCGGTTTTACAATCGCAATGGAAACAAATTTTTCTTCACTATTAAAGAATTTTTTTCCAACAAATTCTTTTCCAAAAGCAGATTTATCAATTTCAGCTCCTAATCCAGGAGTTTCTCCCGCATGGCCAAAAGAAGCTCCATAAACTGTATTTTTATCATCATCCAAAGCCATAAAACCCCAGATAGGCCCCCAAAGGCCGGCACCTCGCATAGCGAGTATATATTTAGTTTTTCCATCAATCGTTGCTTCATAAACCGGATATTTTCGGTCTGATTCCGGTTTATTCAATTCATCTGCGAGTTCGGTGGAAAATGCGTCTCCTTCTACTTTTTCGCCTCTACTGTTCACTAAATATGAGTCGATGACCAGTTCTTTATATTTGGCTTCTGCCTCCTTCCTTTTCGCCTCTATATTCAGTGATCTCAATAGTTGTTGCATCTTGTCAATCGCTTCATTTTTAGATTGTTGAGGACGAAGCACTTGTGAAACAAAAGCAAGGGCTACAGCGACAAGAATGACTACTATCGAGGAATAAACGAGTGTGTATGAATTACTTTCCCTATTCATTATGCTTTCCCTCCATCATTAGATTTAACAACCGAGCGCTTCAAACGTTTTCTGATATTTGCATCCACTACATAATGGTCTATTAACGGGGCAAATGAATTCATTAACAGGATAGCGAGCATCATTCCTTCAGGATAACCGGGATTCAGAACCCGGATCACAACGGCAAAAAAGCCGACTAAAAGGCCGAAAATATATTTTCCTGTTTCAGTACGTGCTGAAGTAACCGGATCTGTTGCCATAAAAACAGCCCCAAAAGCAAAACCACCCAACATGATATGTTCCAATGGTTTAACCATCATTCCCGGAGTGCTCCCTATTGCATTGAATATCAAAGCAGTAATAAATCCACCAAAAAATACCGACGCCATAGATTTCCAACTGGCAACACCTGTAATCAGGAGGAAGATAGCACCAATTAAAATGGCTAGTTTTGAAGTTTCTCCGATAGAACCCGGCATCAATCCTAGGAACATGTCCCAAAGGCTCAAAGGATTGCCTAAAACATCGGTAACCTGCACCGGACCGGTAGTCGCAGCTGTTATCTGACCTAATGGAGTTGCTCCGGAAAAAGCATCGACAATCTGTCCAGAACCTATCCCGAAAGTAGTATCTGTACGTACAAACACCTGGTCCCCAGACATTTTGGAAGGATATGCAAAAAACAGGAATGCCCTTGTAACAAGAGCCACATTCCAAATATTATAACCTGTACCTCCGAATACTTCTTTCGCGAAAATTACGGCAAATGCTGTAGCAACTGCAATCATCCACAAAGGAGTATCCACCGGAACAATTAAAGGAATCAACATTCCGGATACCAGAAAACCTTCCTGTATTTCATGCCCTTTCCACTGGGCGACAATAAATTCAATTCCCAGACCGACAATATAGGAAACAGCAACAATCGGTAATACAGCCAGGAAACCAAACAAAAACGTATTCAATAATCCCGGATACTCTCCAATTGCGA
>JAVBUX010000043.1:0-28853 GCA_031554915.1 Bacteroidales bacterium
GCTGCGAAGCTGGAGAAGATGATTGCGAAAATTTGTTAAGAATATTCTCTAAATATCAATACTTTCCCTCGATCTATCTCAATGTCGAACTGATTTCCGACAGCTTCATTCAATGTCCCCTGCCACCATGATGCTAAAGATTTTTTACTCAAGGGATATTGAAGATTGTTTGTTGTAAAAAGAGTATCCGGTGTGAGACTAAATATAGAAACTTGTTGTTCGGGAAAACTTTCAAATGTGGTGGAGCTGGATATTGGAGTAAAAACTCCATGATCAGTCAACATTTGTACGGTTACAGATGATTCGTAATCGGCTAAAAGTGAAATGTTTGCTAAACTATGATCTTCTCTTTTGCCTGTCGCTCCTAGTATGGTAATCTCTTTCCAATCATTTTTCAGACAGAATTCAACAGCTTTGGTCAGATCATTGGTTTCCTGATCAGGATTATGATGCAGGATATCAGCAAAACGAATTGATAATTCTTTTGACAAGCTATCCAGATCTCCAACGATGTAATCCGGCTCTAATCCGAATGTCAATAAATTCTCTGTAGCTCCGTCACAACAGAGAATCCTTTCAGCTTTTTGAAGAAATGTCAATGGAATTTTATGTGTTGGAAAAACTCCATTTGCCAATATGATAGTCCGAAAATCTTGTATATTTGGAATTTTTCTCATTTTTAATTCTCCATTTTATTTGCCATCGTTTTTTTCCATTCCAACAATCCTATTACCGACATTGTTGTATAAATTGCAAAAAGTACTGCTGTCGGACGCAATCCCTGGTGGATATATAATCCTGTAGCAAAGCAGTTTGTGAAGATCCAGACATACCAATGTTCAATGTATTTATGGGCAACCATCCAGGTCGCGATAATACTTAAAACTGTAACTAATGTATCCGAATATGGGACTGGGGAGTTAGTATAATTTGATAATATCCATGCGATCACTCCGAACAATACAATTCCGATTATAAATAACCATCTTCCTGTTTTTTTGCCAATATGGGTTATTTTTAACTCATCCACATTACTTTTAGCATATTTCCAACAATAGAGTCCATAAACCGACATAAATGCGAAATAAGCGTTCATTCCCATTTCTGCATAAAGTTTGGCTTCAAAGAAAATATATACATAAAATATGGAACTGAGAATTCCGACAATCCACATGGTCCACTTTTGCCGGACTTCCAGAATTAGGTAAATAAGAGCAAAAAAAGCACCGGTAATTTCAATCCAATTATTAACTAGCCATTTTGTCATTTTGCTATTGGATTTACAGTTATAATCGGATCTGCTTTTGGAAATATATTTTTCTCTGTTGCAAAGAGTTCAAACAGAGGTTGGTTCACATAATAATTGTATTTCCCGATTTTTTCTTTTTTCAGAAAACCATTTATCGAAAGTTCGTCAAGGTATTTGCTGGCTGTCGGACGACTTATATTCAGATCCTGCATTATAAAATCAATTTTGGTGTAAGGATGCTTGAATAAGTTGTTCAGTAAATCCTGACTGTAAAACGGGAATTGTTTCCTGATCCTGTGCTTATATTGCTGCATTAATGTTCTTATGTCCCGGATCAGATCTATGGTTTCCATTGATATTTTTTCTACTCCGTCTAATATGAAAAGAACCCATTCTTCCCAGGTTTCGTTATCTCTGACAGTTTGTAAAAGCCTGTAATATTCAGCTTTATTTCGTATGATATAACGACTTAGATATAGAACAGGAATATCCAATAATCCATTTAATACAAGATACAAGATATTAATAACCCGGCCGGTTCTTCCATTCCCGTCATAAAATGGATGAATACTTTCAAACTGAAAGTGAATGATCGCCATTTTAATTAAAGGATCGAGATCAGAAAGAGAATCATTGTTGATAAATGATTCCAGATTAATCATTAACTTTACAATTTCATCATAATCTTGTGGAGGGGTATATACCGTTTCTCCTGTCAGCTGATTTTTAAGTGCGGTTCCTGGAAGTTTACGGAATCCGGCATTATTTTTTTTTAATATTTCCTGTATTTGGAGAATATCTGCATTTCTCAACATTTTTGTGCTTTTGACAACTTCAAATCCACAGATAAGGGCTTCGACATAAGAGGTAACTTCTTTCATTGAAGGACTTTTGAAGTCATCTTCAAAAAGTTGAGATTTGAACATTTCATCATGAGTGGTGATAATATTTTCAATGGCAGAACTATCTTTTGCCTCTTGTAAAGCCAAGGTATTTATTAAAATTGCATGGTTAGGAATTGTGTCGGTAATACCTTTCAATTCAGCAAGCCTTCTATGGGCAGATGCTGTTTTCTTTAAAATTTGTTTTGTTTCAAAATCAAAATTGAATGGTAATAGCTTTAAATTTTCCATAAAAGGATCTTTTGAGCATGTAAAGTAAATCAATTTTTCTTTACATATCAATTTTTCATGTAAAAGAAATGCGATTTTCTTTACATATCAATTTTTTCATGTAAAGAAATTAAGTAATTCTGAAGGCTGATCGATGATTGCTTTAGCCCCATTTTCCAGTAATTCTTCCCGTTTTCTGAATCCCCAGGTTACTCCTACTGCGAACATCCCTGCCGCATTAGCAGTCTGCATATCTACATTAGTATCGCCTAAATAGAGGATGTCTTGGGGAAGAACTGCCATTTCTTTTGCGATATATAAAGCTGATTCAGGATTTGGCTTACGAGGGAAATATTCGGTTGCTCCTAAAATAATTTCAAAATGCCACTTATTGAGTAGTTTGGCACAGATTTTTTGAGTCAATTCATCAGCTTTGTTTGATAGAATTGCCATTTTTATTTTTTTTTCTGAAAGTAAATCTAATAATTCCGGAATTCCATCATACAGTGTGGTTTTTTCAGCATACGATTTTCTATATCCTTCCATCATGACTTCAAGGCATTTCATGACATTTTCTTCGTCTTTTTTATCTTCAGGAAGGGATTTATATACCAGGTTTTTTATTCCGTTTCCGACAAAGTATTTGTATGCTTGGTAATCATGGACAGGGTATCCGAAATGGACAAGAGAGTTGTTCATAGCATCGGCAATGTCAGCCAGAGAATCAGCTAATGTACCGTCTAAATCAAAAATAATAGTGCGAATAGTATTCATTTTGCAAAAATAAACAATGAATTCTATTAATCCTTGATAATACAAAATTTATATATATGAGAATATTTTAAAATATTCGTGTACATTTGTATGTTATAAGACGTTTATTATGATTTTAAATTATATCTGGGTTGGTTTTTTCCTGGTTGCTTTTGTTGTTGCAGTGTTCAAATTCCTTATTGATGGGGATTTCAATATTTTTACTGAAATGATGAATGCGTCTTTTGGTTCAGCTAAAACTGCATTTGAAATATCCCTCGGTTTGACAGGTATCTTATCCCTTTGGCTTGGTTTTATGAAAATAGGAGAAAAAGGGGGAATGGTTAATTTCCTTTCCCGGTTAGGATATCCGGTTTTTAGTCGTTTGTTTCCAGACATTCCTAAAGGTCATCCGGCAACGGGTTCGATGATGATGAACATTGCTGCGAATATGCTGAATCTCGATAATGCAGCGACTCCTCTAGGCTTAAAAGCCATGAATGAGATGCAGGAACTGAATAAAGACAAGGATACGGCATCTAATTCGATGATTATGTTTCTGGTGCTTAATGCTTCCGGCTTGACCCTCATCCCGATAACAATTATGGTTTACCGGGCACAAATGGGTTCGGCTAATCCTTCTGATATTTTTATTCCTTTGGCTATCGCAACTACCATATCGACATTTGCTGGGGTTATCTATGTTTGTATCAGGCAAAAAATAAATATACTCAACAAAGTTTTACTGTCTGTCTTCGGAGCTTTGATTACATTTATAGCTTCCATTATTTGGGTTTTTCATTCAATGCCACAGGAAAAAATTGCAGTATATTCCGGGCTTGTTGCTAATTTATTGTTGTTGTGTATTATTGTTGCTTTTATTGTTTCGGGTTTGAGAAAGAAAATCAATGTATATGAGGCCTTTATTGAGGGAGCTAAGGATGGTTTTAAGACTGCTGTGATGATTATCCCCTATTTGGTAGCCATGTTGGTCGGAATTGCCCTTTTTCGGGCTTCCGGGGCTATGGATTTCTTGATTAACGGAGTTTCTTCACTGGTTGCCATGTGTGGTTTTAATACTGACTTTGTGCCGGCTCTTCCTACTGCAATCATGAAACCGTTGAGTGGCAGTGGTGCCCGTGGAATGATGTTGGATACTATGCAGACTTACGGTGCCGATTCTTTTGTAGGGCGCTTGTCAAGTATATTTCAAGGATCCACTGATACGACATTTTATGTTGTTGCGGTGTATTATGGAGCCGTAAATATAAAGAATACTCGTTATACGGTTAGTGGGGCTTTATTGGCTGATTTGTTTGGTGTTATTGCTGCGATTTTTGTTTGTTATTTATTTTTTGGATGATGGAACTGATTGATAATGAATTATTAGATAAAGTCTGTTTACAGGCAATTGAAAGTCCTCGTTTAAGGATGAATTATAATTTTCATCAAAATGAGTCAGATCCGGTAAATCGTTTGCTGAATGCAATGCATCCAGGAACCTATTTTCGTCCCCATCGTCATTTGAATCCAAATAAAGATGAGAGTTTTTTGGTGCTAAGAGGACGTTTAATGGCTTTTCTTTTTGATGAAGAAGGGAATGTGACCGATAAGATTGAAATCAATCCTTTGAGAGGTGTATATGGAATGGAAATTCCTGCTAATATATGGCATACTTTTATTGTTTTGGAGCCAAATACTGTGGTTTATGAGGTAAAAGAAGGTCCTTATGCCCCTTTATCTCCTGAAAATATTGCCTCTTGGGCTCCTGATAATTCTAATCAAAAAGCTATTTCGGAATTTGTCAATAAATTATTGAGTTTTCAGAATAAGTAAGTTTTCATCATTTCTAAATTAATTCTATCTCCTTGATACCGTTTCGGTTAAACATGATCCGGTATCGTTTGTATTCTAATTGATCCGCATATTGGAAACGGAGAATAAAATTCAGGTAATATACTTTTTCTCCTAAAATAATTTTGTAATCGGTGTTGTCGTCCGTAATGTAAATAGGAACTTCTGCATTGTCCATTTTCTGGATGAACTGTGATACATTGAACCGGATAATATTATTTACTCCGGATATTGGATAACGGTTCGATTTGTTGATAATCTTGCTATCCAAAGACATTTGAAATCGGTAGAGGATAATTTTTTCATCATTAATCCTGTTTTCGGCTTCGAGAATGGCTGAACGATTGCGTAATTGAACAACTTCCCGGGGAATTTTATTTTCACTGACAAAAGTTTGACTTTCCCTGCAAGCGCCAATAATATCATCGTCGTTAACTTTCATATCGATCCGGTTATCGAAATATTTACTGTTCAGTCGATGTGCAAAATAGAAGCGGGAAAGCTCTTTGATCCGGTCTTTCAACATGTAAGCAACGACCAGTGCGATGAAGAGTGGTAAAGTGAAATTCCCGTATTTGCTTTGAAATAAAAAGGCAATGATGGTTGCAAAAATCATCGAAATTCCAGCTGCAACACTGTAATAGAGCTGTTTTACAACGGCCCCGTCTTCTCTTTTCTTGACTTTGAGGAATAGTTGGCTTTCAATATATTTTTTTAATGCTCCGAAGCGAAATACCACGTCCTTATTTTTGTCTTTGCTGTTTTTATCGATTACAGCATAGCCTTTTTCCTGTTTATACTGTATTTCAGAATTGATGAGATCAAGGAGCCCCTTTTTTTCTTTTTCATACGACTCCTTATCTTTGGAATCCAGGTCTTTTAAGATTTTGAATGTATGTAACTCAATGAGATTACTCATAAATTCGTCTCCAAAGAGAAAATATTCAAATTGATTTTTTTCTATTGTATGAACATTAATTACCTGTCTGAGAGAACGATATCGCTTTGTAATTTCCTTGCAATTTTTCACATAACTTGAAAGCAAAAAAATCTTATCTTCTTCCGATCGGCAATTTTGAATATGTAGTATTTCATTACGTAATGAGCTTTTCATAATGGACTGAAACATCTTGATATGACTTTCGTATTCCATCAAATGCTGGCGGGTAGGGTTACTGGCCACTTTAATGAATGATTCTTCCAGCAGACGAAATGGTAACTCTTTCGGATTAGTAATATCACGTAATAAATAAATTGGGGTAATCAGGCGGATGTTTGATCTTACATCTCTGTAAAAATCATTTTTAGAATAAGTATGATAGTTGATATCCAATGAGTTAGGTATATATACCCACATATTCATTGAAAATTCATTTTCTTCCTGATTCTTTTGAGCTGTAAAACCAATTTTGAATTCCAGAGAGAATTGGTCGTGTATTTTTACAAGATCTTCTATCATTCTACAAAGATAGTAATAGTTGATTCTGTTACCAGTTTTTGTAAGGATTTTTCACTAGCATGGAATTGTAGTACTTCAGATCTCCGGTTACTTCTTTGTCAAGGAATGAAACCCGTTCAAAAACAGTATCTTCTGAAGGAAGTTCTATTTCTGCAACTATTAGTCCTTGGTTATCTCCATGAAATTCATCGACTTCGTAGGTGAAATCTCCAATTTTTACCAAATATCTGGTTTTATCAATCACTCCTGGCTCACAAATTTTCAGTAGTTCTTTTGCATCTGCAACTGAAATTTCTTTTTCCCATTCATAACGGCTTGTACCTGAGTTATTTGTTTCTCCTTTAACTGTTAGAAATCCTTTATTTCCTTTGATTCGCACACGGACGCTACGTTCCGGAACCGAACATAGGTAGCCCTGAGTTATTTGTGTACTTCTTTCCGCAAGTGATTTGAAAGAATTGTCTTTTACCAAAAATTTTCGTTCAATCTCCAAAGGCATAGTCTAATTTTTTTACAAATTTCAGAAAAAATTTCAAAATAATTCTCCCGGGGTTACATTTTTTAATTTGTATTGCTTTATAATTTGAATTGTTTTGTCTGATTTTCGAAATCTCAATAAAAAATAGTTGTACCTTTGCTCTTTAGTTTTGTATTGAAAATATTTGGAATATTATTTACTTATGGCAATCACTTATCAAACAGATGATGTTAAGTTTCCTGTGTTAAAACGCAGATATACAACGAATTGGATTAAATCAGTGTCCGATCTTTATCAAAAAAAGCTTGGTGATATTGCTTATATTTTCTGTTCCGATACAAAAATACTGGAAATTAACAAGAAGTACCTTCGACACGATTATTTTACGGATATTATTACATTTGATTATTCTGAAGGAAAAAAAATTTCTGGTGATATATTTATTTCTCTGGATACGGTAAAAAGTAATTCTGAAAAATTTAATACGACATATAATGAGGAATTGCATCGGGTAATTATTCATGGAATTCTTCATTTGTGTGGTTTCAAAGATAAATCCTCAAAGGATGAAAAGTTGATGAGAGAAGCTGAAGATATAGCTTTGAGTTTATTGTCCGATTAATTATGCTATGATTTTGTAGCCATTTATTATGAAATTTAATTATGATGTAATCGTTGTCGGTGCAGGGCATGCAGGGTGTGATGCTGCAGCTGCAGCTGCCAATTTGGGTTCGCAAACCTTGCTGATAACGATGGATATGAATAAGATTGCTCAGATGAGTTGCAATCCTGCTGTTGGTGGGATTGCAAAAGGGCAGATTGTGCGTGAAATCGATGCATTGGGTGGACAGATGGGAATTGTTACGGATATGACAGCTATTCAGTTCCGCATTTTGAATCGCTCGAAAGGTCCTGCAATGTGGAGTCCGCGTGCACAAAGCGACCGGGCAAAATTTATTGATAAATGGCGGGAAACCATTGATAGTATTCCTAATTTACATGTGTGGCAAGATACTGTCAATAGCCTGATTGTTGAAGATTGTCAGGTGAAAGGTGTTCGGACAACAATGGATGTTGAGTTTCGGGCAAAATCGGTGATTCTGACTGTTGGGACATTTCTGAATGGATTATTGCATATAGGTCGCACACAAATTTGTGGTGGACGTATTTCTGAATCGGCCTCTTATGGTGTCACAGAACAGTTGATTGAACTTGGTTTTGCAACTGATAGGATGAAGACCGGGACACCTGTTCGGATCGATGGTCGTAGTGTTGATTTTTCCTTGATGGAAGAACAAAAAGGGGAAAATGACTTTCATAAATTCTCATATTTGGATTTTCAACCACGTCCGTTGAAGCAATTGAGTTGTTGGACGCTCTATACAAATGAGGAATGTCATACGGTTTTACGTGACAGTTTGGATGATTCCCCTCTTTATAATGGGCAGATTAGAAGTATTGGACCTCGTTATTGTCCTAGTATCGAAACTAAAATTGTTACATTTTCCGATAAAACACAACATCAATTGTTTCTGGAACCAGAAGGAGAAAATACGCAAGAATACTATTTGAATGGATTTTCGTCCTCTCTCCCACTCCATGTACAGATTGAGGCTTTAAAAAAAATTCCAGCATTTCGGGATATTCAGATATATCGCCCGGGCTATGCTATTGAATATGATTTTTTTCAACCGACCCAATTGAAACATACGCTTGAAACTAAAAGAATAAAGAATTTATTTTTTGCCGGTCAGATCAACGGGACTACCGGATATGAAGAAGCGGGAGCTCAAGGATTGATTGCGGGTATTAATGCGCATATTCAAACTCATGGGGGGACAGATTTTATTCTCGGACGTAATGAAGCTTATATTGGAGTTCTAATCGACGATTTGGTTACAAAAGGTGTTGATGAGCCATATCGTATGTTTACATCGCGTGCTGAATATCGGATTTTGTTACGTCAGGATGATGCAGATATGCGGTTGACTGAAAAAAGTTATAACTTAGGTCTTGCTAAAAGAGATCGTTATCAGTTGATGATTGATAAAAAGGTGCAAATTGATAAGCTGATAAATTTTGCTCGCGACTATTCCGTTAAGGCTGAATATGTCAATTCTGGCTTAGAAAAATTCGGAACAACTCCTTTGCGTCATGGTGTGAAATTGATAGATTTAATATTGAGGCCTCAGTTGGATGTCCAGAAAGTTGCGGAATTAATCTCTGCTTTTAGAACTCAATTGGATTTAATTTCAGAGCGAAAGGATGAAATTCTTGAGGCAGCTGAAATATTAATGAAATATGAGGGATATATTGTTCGAGAAAAAATTATTGCGGAGAAGATCAATCGATTAGAGAATGTGAAAATAAAAGGTAAATTTGATTATATTACAATTCAATCATTATCGACAGAGGCAAAACAGAAGCTGACTCAAATTGATCCGGAGACAATTGCTCAGGCAAGTCGAATCCCCGGGGTGTCTCCAAATGACATTAATGTTTTGTTAGTTCTTTTAGGTAGATGATTTTTTTTGTTCCACGTGGAACATTTTGTATTTTTGAGACGAATAAAAACATGCCCGGAGGGCATTTTGTAAAAACACAAGAATGGATATTGAAAAAATTAAGCGCTCAATCCGGAATATTCCGGATTTCCCGATTCCTGGAATTCAGTTTAAAGATGTGACAACTTTATTTAAGAATGCTGATTGTCTCTCTGAATTATCTGATGGTCTGTATGAAATGTATAAAGATACAGGAATTACTAAAGTGGTGGGGATAGAATCCCGTGGTTTTATTATGGGTCCGATTTTGGCGACCAGGCTTCATGTCGGATTTATACCGGTTCGTAAGCCGGGAAAATTGCCGGCAGCTGTTTATGAAGAGTCTTATGGCAAAGAATATGGTGTGGATACAATTCAGATTCATAAAGATGCACTGACGGAAGATGATGTGGTGTTGCTTCATGATGATTTATTGGCCACGGGAGGGACAATGCTTGCTGCCTGTAAATTGGTCCGAAATTTTAATCCCAGGAAGATTGTTGTGAATTTTATTGTTGAATTGGAGGAGTTGAATGGTCGGGCAGAATTTGCTAAAAATATTCAGGTGGATTCGATAATTAAGTATTGATGTTTGATCGAAATTTGTACAAAACAAAATAATGGATCCTGCAGAAAAAAATATTGTTGATTTTTATACAATCATATCTGTCATCCCGGAAAGTCCAGGGTGCTATCTGTATCTGGATGAAGACGGCGTAATTATTTATGTTGGTAAGGCTAAAAATCTTAAAAAACGAGTGGCTTCTTATTTTAATAAGACACAGGAAGATCCCAAAACTCGGATCCTTGTCAATAAAATAAGGGACATTCAGTATATTGTTGTAGAGACAGAGGAAGATGCTTTGTTGCTTGAAAACAATATGATCAAGGAACATCAGCCTCGTTATAATATTATGCTGAAGGATGATAAAACTTATCCTTGGGTTGTTGTGAAGAATGAGCGATTCCCGCGTGTTTTTCAGACCAGAACAATGGTGAAAGATAAGTCTATTTATTATGGACCCTACCCCTCTGTGCATAATGTGAAAGGGGTTTTGAAACTTCTTACCAGTTTGTATCCCATACGAACGTGTACTTATCCGTTGACGAAGGAAAATATTGAACAAAAGAAGTTCAAAGTTTGTCTGCAGTATCATATAAAAAATTGCCTTGGACCTTGCGAAGGTTTACAGTCAGAGGCGGAATACAATCAGAATATACAGGCTATCCGTGATATTTTGGGTGGAAACATTGGGAAAATTAGTAGAAAGTTGTACAATCGGATGTTGGAGCTATCTTCTGAATTAAAGTTTGAAGAGGCTCAAAAATTGAAGGAAAAATATGAATTGTTGGAGAACTATAAGTCTAAATCAATTGTTGTAAGCCCGAATTTGGATAATGTTGATGTGTATTCTTATGAAGAAGGTGAACAATCTGTTTATATAAATTACCTCCACGTTATGTCTGGTTCGATTGTGCAGGGATATACAATTGAATATAAAGTTCGGGTGGATGAGCCTAAAGAGGAAATTTTGGGCTTGGGAATTGCTGAACTTAGGACTCGTTTTAATAGCAGTGCGAAAGAAATTATTGTTCCATTTTCACCGGATGTTGATCTTAAAGGTGTTGAATTTGTTGTTCCACAACGAGGAGATAAGAAGAAGCTTCTGGATTTGTCATTTAAGAATGTTCGGCAGTATATGTTGGATCAGATGAAGCAAGTTGAGAAATTGAACCCTGAACAACGAGTGTCTCGTATTCTTAAAACATTGCAATCTGATTTACGTCTGGCAGAACTACCGATGCATATTGAATGTTTTGATAACTCTAATATACAAGGTTCCAATCCTGTTTCGGCTTGTATTGTATTCAAGAAAGGAAAGCCATCAAAGAAAGATTACAGACACTATAATATTAAGACAGTTGTTGGTCCGGATGACTTTTCTTCAATGTATGAAACCATTTCCAGGCGTTATCGCAGACTGATGTATGAAGGTGAAAATTTCCCGCAATTGGTGGTGATTGATGGTGGGAAAGGGCAATTACGAGCTGCTGCTGATGCTCTTGTTGATCTGGAATTGTATGGTAAAATTCCAATTATTGGGATTGCAAAACGTTTGGAAGAAATTTATTTCCCGAATGATCCGGTTCCATTATATCTGGATAAAAACTCTGAAAGCTTAAAATTGATACAACAGTTGCGTGATGAAGCTCATCGATTTGGCATTACATTTCATCGTCAAAAGCGTAGTATTCAGCAGATTGCATCTGAATTAGACCAGATAAAAGGGATTGGAGATGTGGCGAAAGAAAAATTGCTCAAAAAATACAAGAGTGTGAAGAAGATAAAAGAAGCTCCAAAAGACGAACTTATTCTAATTATAGGTAAATACCGGACAGAATTGTTGCAAAAAAGTTTCAAGTCATGAAAGTAGTATTACAAAGAGTCAAAAAAGCATCTATAACTATTGATGGGAAGTTAAAATCAGCGATTTCCAAAGGAATTTTAGTTCTTATTGGAGTTGAAGATGCTGATAATCAAGATGATATTGATTTTTTATGTAAAAAAATACTGAATTTACGTATTTTTGATGATGAAAATGGAGTGATGAATCTTTCAATTATGGATGCAGGCGGAGAAATTCTCTGTGTAAGTCAGTTTACTCTGCATGCTTCGACAAAAAAAGGAAATCGTCCTTCGTATATAAAGGCTTCTAAGCCGGATTTTGCTATTCCTATGTACGAAAAATTTTGTCATGAATTGGCAACCCTACTTGAAAAACCAGTTCAAACGGGAGAATTTGGTGCAAATATGGCCGTTGAATTGTTGAATGACGGACCTGTAACGATCATTATTGATTCTAAAAATAAAGAATAATATGACTATTCAAGAAGCTCAAAATCAGGTTGATAATTGGATTAAAACAGTGGGAGTCAGGTATTTTAATGAGTTAACAAATATGACTCTTCTGACAGAAGAAGTTGGTGAATTAGCCCGGATTATAGCCCGAACTTATGGTGAGCAATCATTTAAGGAGTCTGATTTAGATAAAAATATTTCCGATGAAATGGCTGATATTTTGTGGGTTTTGATTTGTTTGGCAAACCAAACAGGAGTTAATTTGACAGAGGCTTTTCAAAAAAATATGGAGAAGAAAACCAATCGGGATTCTGAAAGGCATAAAAACAATGGAAAATTGAAATAATAATTTTATCTTTGCGATCTCATAATGTTAAATTATTAAGACTATTTATTTAATATTTTATCATTTTACTAATTTTAAAGTAATTAATTGATGGAAACAAAAAAATCTTCAACATCTATTGCATTTAAGGGTGCAGCATGGTTTGTATTATTGCTTGGTGTTAGTTTGTATATTATTGGATTGTTTAATGCTGAAATGCAATTGAACGAAAAAGGATATTATTTTACCCTTTTATTGTTTGGTTTATTTGCTGCTGTTTCAATCCAAAAATCGGTAAGAGATAGACTGGAGGGTATCCCTGTCACCGCCATTTATTATAATTTAGCTTGGTTTTCTATTTTGGCTGATATTGCGTTGTTAATTATTGGCTTGGTTAATGCAGAATTAGCCCTTAGTGAAAAAGGATTTTATGGAACAACATTCGTCTTGAGTTTGTTTGGAGCTATTGTGGTTCAAAAGAATACTCGCGATGAAGAAACTGAAAAAGAAGATAACGGAACCAAAAAATCAAGATTGCCGTCCGATGAAGATTAAAAAAGTTTCTCTACTAATCCTTAAAATTTTCTTAGGATTTATCGGCTTTTTAGTATTGTGGTTCATTGCTGCTCTTTTATTACCTAAAATCAAGTTAAATAAGGATTTTCAGGCTTGTAATCAGGGCGATTGTATTACGATATATGTACGAAGTAATGGAATGCATACAGACGTCGTTTTTCCTGTACAGAGTATAGAAAGGGATTGGACTACTCTTTTTCCGATCGATTTGTATGAAGGTGTAGATCAAACATTCAATTACTTGGCAATTGGCTGGGGCGATAAAGGTTTTTATCTGGATACTCCTACCTGGGCGGATTTGAAAGTATCAACTGCTTTGAAAGCAACTATAGGCGTTAGTGGTTCTGCCATGCATATCGTTTATTTACCGGGGCCTCCATCTACTATCGATGGGTATGGAAAGCAATTAACGATTAGTCGTGAACAATATTGTAAGATGTTAAGTTACATAGATAATGCTTTTGTAAAGGATAATGGTGGGAATATTATTCTTATCAAACATCCGGATTATGATACGAATGATAATTATTATGAAGCAAAAGGCTCCTATAGTTTATTCAAAACCTGTAATGTTTGGACCAGTAAATGTTTGAAAACGGGAGGGATTCAAAATGGTATATGGACTCCTGCAGCTGCAGGAGTTATATCCAGCTTGCCTAATTAAGTTTTAAGAATATTAGATCAAAATATAGCATTATGAGCAAATATCAAGATGTATTGAACAAGTTCAATTTGAACCTAAATGATGAAATTGTAAGTCAAAAAGTTGTCGATTTGATCGAAAAAAATGGTAACAAATACAGAACTCCGGAAAATCTGAAATTTTTATATTCCTGTATTGATTTGACTTCTTTGAATACGGAAGACTCTAAAGAAAGTATTTGGAAATTTGTAGAACAGGTAAATGCTTTTGACGGATCATCTGATTTTGATAATGTTGCAGCAATCTGTGTATTTCCTAATTTTGTAAGCACAGTAAAAGAAGCATTGACATCTGATAATGTTAAAATTGCAGCTGTTGCCGCCGGATTTCCATCTTCGCAAACATTTATTGAGGTCAAGGTTGCTGAAGTTTCATTGGCTGTTGCTGATGGAGCGGATGAAATTGATATTGTATTAAATGCGGGAAATTTCTTTGATAATGACCTGGAAGAAGTTTGTGTTGAAATAGAAGAACTTAAAGAAGCCTGTCGCGATGCACATTTGAAAGTAATTCTTGAAACAGGGCTTTTGAAAACAGCGTCAAATATCAAAAAAGCGTCGATTTTATCAATGTATTCCGGTGCTGATTTTATTAAGACTTCTACAGGGAAAGTTTATCCGGGAGCATCTCCCGAAGCGGCTTATGTGATGTGTGAAGCAATTAAGGAATATTATGCTCTACATAATCGCAAAATAGGCTTGAAAGTATCCGGAGGAATCCGTACAACAGAAGATGCCTTGAAATATTATACGATTGTAAGGGAAGTGCTTGGTAATGACTGGATGACACCGGAGTACTTTAGAATTGGCGCTAGCAGTTTGGCTGATAATTTATTAAAAGAAATATGATTATATTTTTTAAAAAATATAAGATCAGTATTGCCCTGTCGGTGGTGATACTGATCTTGTGTTTTATGGATACTGTATCTTTACCGAAAGTTGAAATGACGGATTTTGATAAACTAGCTCATTTCCTGATGTTTGGAACATTGGGTGGCTGTGTTTTTTTTGAAAGATCCGATTATTTCAAAAGTAAAGTTTCAAATGTAACCCTGTTTTTAGTATCATTTCTCTTCCCTACCCTTTTCAGTGGTCTTATCGAGCTTGGACAGGAATATTTTACATCTTATCGTTCGGGCGACTGGAGAGATTTTTTATTCGATGGAATGGGAGCTTCTGTTGCACTTATAATTTGTTTTCTGATCAATAGAAAGAAGATTAATTGTAGATATAATGCCCAGTAATTTTCCAAGAAAAAAGACAATCTTCAATAACTTGTCCTGCTCCTATATTGTGGACTATTAAATAGCGTTTTCCATCTCGTGATTTTTTATTGACTACAATTCCGATATGGGTTAATCCTTTGTTATTCAGATCCCATGTTATAATATCTCCCGGAGTATAATCTCCCGGTTTTAGGGATGCCGGTTTAACTGTTCCTTTTCTGGAAAAGAAAACCATTAAATTTGGAACTCTTCGGTGATCGATGTTAGTATCTGTCTTTTTCAGCTCCCACTTTTTGGGATATTTGCTGAAATTTTTTTTCATGTCTTCGTGGACTTCTTTCTGTAAATCGATTCCTAGTTTGCGATAAGCCCGGATGATAACATCTGTGCATACTCCTTTATCGGCAGGGACATCTCCGTTGGGATATGGTATGGAAAAATATGCAGGATCGTAGCGCACATGGTCTTTTGTTATTTCTAATGCAGCATCAGAAAGCTTTTTTGCAAAATTACTTTCCTGGGCAGAAAGTGTAAAGTTGCATAGTATAAGTAGAAGTGTAAAAAAAAGTTGTTGAAATTGTTTCAAGATTATTTATTTCTTTCGATAATGTAATCGACTAGGTTAATTAATGCTGTTTTAGCGTCTGATTCAGGAAATTCATTTAGAATATCAAGCGCTTTTTGCCTGGTTTCCTGCATTTTAATCTCAGCATATTCGATTCCTCCGTTTTCTTTGGCAAAAGAAATGAGAGTATTGATATTTTCTGCGGTGAAATCGTTCTTTTTTAATAGTTCAAGCATTTTCGTCGATTGGTCGGCAGGAGCATTTTTCAGGGCATAAATCAAGGGAAGTGTTACTTTTCCTTCTCTGAGATCATTACCGGTTGGTTTTCCCAGTTGGCCTTGCTCAAAATAATCGAAAATATCGTCTTTGATCTGGAAGCAAATACCCAAATATTCTCCGAATAAACGGAACTTTTCGACTGTTTCTTTGCTTGCTTTAACGGAGAGTGCTCCCATTTCGGAACAGGAAGACAATAGAACTGCTGTTTTTTTACGGATAATTGTGAAATAACGTTCTTCTTCCACATTTTTTCCATCGGAAGAAGCCCACTGACTTAATTCTCCTTCTGCTAAATTTTGGGCAAGACGAGAGATAATTCCCAGAATTTGCAGACTTTGAGACATAACTGCGCGGATGATGGAAAGCGACAAAATATAATCTCCCAAAAGGACAGCCATCCGGTTATCGTATTGAGCATTGACTGATGGTCTGCCGCGACGAACTTTTGTATCGTCCACCACATCATCGTGAATTAGTGTTGCCGTATGCAATAATTCAAGGACAACAGCATAATTCAATGTATTTTCATTAATATCTCCGCAAACCTTGGCTGTAAGCAACGAAACCATCGGACGAATTTTTTTTCCGTTCGACTCGTTGACAAAATCAATCATAGATTGAAAATCAGGAGAATGTCCTTGTAAAACCTCATTATAGAGTTGGTTAAATGTTTCCATCTCTTTCTCAACGGGTTTCACGATCGCATCACGCTTACTCATACTTTGCAATAAATAAACCGCAAAGTTAAAAATAAAATCTAAGAGAAGAACATAATAGTCAAAGAGTAATGATTTTTTTATATCTTTACAGTTCAGTAATCTAAATTTTTTATTGATGAAACTTTTTTTTCTCGATGCTTATGCCCTGATTTATAGGTCATATTATGCTTTTATAAAAAATCCGAGGATTAATTCCAAAGGACAAAATACTTCTGCGATATTTGGCTTTATCAATACATTGGAAGATGTTTTGAAAAAAGAAAATCCAACACATATCGGAATTGCTTTTGATCCACCGGGACCAACGTTTCGGCATAAATTGTATGAAGAATATAAAGCTTTTAGGGAGGCTACTCCTGAAGTGATTCGCGAATCTGTGCCTATTATCAAAGAAATTGTTAAAGCGTATAATATTCCTCTGCTTGAAGTCTCTGGTTTTGAGGCTGATGATGTTATCGGAACTTTGGCGAAGAAAGCATCGAGGGAAGGTTTTGATGTTTATATGATGACTCCGGATAAAGATTATGCTCAATTGGTCGAGGATCACATCTTTATTTATAAGCCCAAATACGGAAGTTCTGATTTTGAGATCCTTGGTGTTAAGGACATTTTGAAAAAATATAGCTTGAAGTATCCGGAGCAGGTTGTTGACTTGCTGGGATTAATGGGTGATAAGTCCGATAATATTCCTGGTTGTCCGGGAGTCGGAGAAAAGACCGCTCAAAAATTAATTGAAGATTACGAAACGGTTGAAAATGTATTAGATAATATTCTTGATTTGAAAGGAGCTTTGCAAGAGAAAGTGGAAAAAAATAAGGACATGATTATTTTTTCGAAATTTCTGGCTACAATCAGAATGGATGTTCCGATTGAGTTTGATGCTGAAGCTCTAAAAGTAAAAAAAGTCAATGAGGAAAAATTGAAAGAACTTTTCAATGAATTGGAATTCCGCAACCTTACGACGCGAGTTTTGGGAGAAGAAAAAAAATCAGTACTTCCTCCCTCTCCTATTAAAAATAATAACCCGGCCCAAGGCCTTCTCTTTCCCGAATTTGAAGCTGAAAGTACGAGTGATTCATTTCATTCAAATCTCAGCAACTTAAAATCGACTCCTCATTTCTATAAAGTCCTTGAAAATGAGTCAGAAAAAGCCGATTTAATCGAGAAAATTTTAACTCGTGGTTTTGTGTCATTTGATACAGAAACTATGGGAATTGACCCTTTGAACTCCGAATTGGTTGGAATGTCTTTCGCTGTTGATGAAGGAGAGGCTTTTTATCTTCCTGTTCCCGAAAATTTCGAAGACGCAAAAAAATTAGTGGCACAATTTAAATCGGTCTTGGAGTGTTCGAAAATTTTAAAAATAGGTCAGAATATTAAATTTGATATTATTGTTCTCTTGAAATATGGAATTGATGTCAAAGGTCCTTTGTTCGACACAATGATTGCTCATTACCTGATAAATCCCGAGTTGCGACATAATATGGATTACCTGGCTGAGACTTATTTGAATTATCAAACGATTCCCATTGAAAATCTGATCGGATCAAAAGGGAAAAATCAGCTGACTATGCGTCAGGTTCCGTTGAATAATATTACTGATTATGCTGCGGAGGATGCTGATGTTACTTTGAAACTCAAGAATATTTTTGAAAAAAAGATTGAAGAAAATAATCTGGCGCATTTGTTTTATGACATTGAAATGCCTTTGGTAAAGGTTTTGTCTGACATGGAAGCTACCGGGGTTGGCCTTGATGTGGAGGCGTTGAAGATATCTTCACAGGAGTTGACTGCTCAATTAATAGATTTGGAAACCGAAATTTTCGAAATGGCCAAAATGGAATTTAATATCAATTCTGCAAAACAAGTTGGCGAGGTTCTTTTTGATCGTATGAAGATTGTTGATAAGCCTAAAAAGACGAAGACAGGTCAATATACTACGAATGAAGAGGTTTTGGAGAGTTTGAGATCAAGGCATCCAATTGTTGGTAAATTGTTAGAATACAGGGGATTGAAAAAATTGTTGAGTACTTATATTGATGCTTTACCGGAATTGATAAATCCTAATGATGGAAAAATACATACCACATTCAATCAAACGGTTGCTTCAACAGGCCGTTTGAGTTCCACAAATCCGAATTTGCAAAATATTCCTATCCGGGATGAAGAGGGAAAAGAAATTCGCCGGGCATTTATTCCCGATCTCAATTGTGTTTTCTTTTCTGCCGACTATTCTCAAATCGAATTGAGGATTATGGCTCACTTAAGCGGAGATCAGAATATGATTGATGCATTTAATAACGGACAGGATATTCATGCGGCTACAGCAGCTAAAATCTATAAAATTCCAATTGAGGATGTGACGAAGGTTATGCGCCGTAAAGCGAAGATGGCTAATTTTGGGATTATTTATGGAATTACTGTATTTGGTTTGGCAGACAGGCTCGGAATCCCCCGCTCGGAAGCGAAAGAATTGATCGATGGTTATTTTGAGACTTATCCGGATGTGAAAAAATACATGGATGAAAGTATTGAGAAAGCGCGTATCAATGGCTATGTGGAAACAGTTCTGAATCGAAAACGCTTCTTGCCGGATGTTAGTTCGCGTAATGCGATTGTCCGTGGTTATGCAGAACGTAATGCAATCAATGCTCCTATCCAGGGTTCGGCTGCTGATATTATTAAAGTGGCCATGGTCCGGATTTACAACCGTTTCCAATCCGAAAATATTGAATCTAAAATGATTTTGCAGGTGCACGACGAATTGAATTTCAATGTTTTAAACACGGAATTAGATAAGGTTCGAGGAATCGTGATTGAAGAGATGGAGAATGCATTCAAATTACGGGTTCCTGTTGTTGCAGATTGTGGAGTTGGCGAAAACTGGCTGGAGGCACATTGATATCAAGCGCAATTTTATTACCTTTGCGGGCTTAAAGAGGCTATCTCAAATACTAAATTGGGATAGTATTAATACTTATATACTTAATTTTTAATTTCAATGGCATTACAGTGCGGTATTGTTGGTCTTCCCAACGTTGGTAAGTCAACTCTTTTTAATTGCCTTTCAAATGCAAAGGCCCAGGCAGCAAATTTTCCTTTTTGCACGATAGAACCAAATGTTGGCGTGATTACGGTTCCGGATGAACGGCTTACTAAATTGGCCGAATTGGTTAATCCTCAACGAATTGTCCCTACTACAGTTGAAATTGTTGATATTGCCGGTCTTGTGAAAGGAGCAAGTAAAGGGGAAGGACTTGGAAATAAATTTTTAGCGAATATTCGTGAGACAGATGCTATTTTGCATGTGTTGCGTTGTTTTGACGACGAGAATGTGACACATGTCGATGGATCTGTTAATCCGGTTCGCGATAAGGAAATTATTGACTATGAACTTCAGCTGAAAGACTTGGAGACAATTGATTCCAGGATTTCAAGAGTTCAAAAACAAGCTCAGACCGGAGGTGATAAACAGGCTAAATTAGCATACGATGTATTGATCCGTTTTAAAGAGGCTTTGGAACAGGGAAAATCAGCCCGTACGGTTAAATTTGAGAATAAAGAAGACGAAAAGTTTGCCCGTGAATTGTTTTTGCTGACAAATAAACCTGTTTTGTACGTTTGTAATGTGGACGAAGCTTCTGCAACCAAGGGTAACAAATATGTGGACATGGTTCGGGAGGCAATTAGAGATGAAGAGGCTGATTTTCTGATTGTTGCAGCAAAAATTGAATCTGAAATTGCAGAATTTGAAACTTATGATGAGCGACAAATGTTCTTAGGAGAGTTAGGACTGGAAGAATCGGGAGTGAACCGTTTGATTAAAGCGGCTTATACATTGCTGAATCTTGAAACATATTTTACTGCCGGGGTGCAGGAAGTTCGTGCCTGGACTTACCTGAAAGGTAGCAAGGCTCCTCAGTGTGCCGGTGTGATCCATACTGATTTTGAAAAAGGTTTTATTCGAGCCGAAGTGATCAAATATGAAGATTTTGTTAAATATGGCTCGGAAATTGCATGTAAAGATGCAGGAAAGATGAATGTTGAAGGCAAGGAGTACGTTGTACAAGATGCTGACATCATGCATTTCCGTTTTAATGTTTAATTTTTTGAATAGTTATGAAACTAAGAATTACGTTATTAGCACTGTTGACAGGGGCTTTTTTATTTAATTTGAATGCTCAGGATTCAACTACTGTCCCAAAGGATACTTCTTATTGGAAATTGTCGGGAATTACTGGGATTAATTTTTCTCAGACTGCGCTTGTGAATTGGGTTGCAGGGGGAGATAATTCGGTGGCTACAAATTTTTATCTTAACGGATCGTTGGATTATGCTAAAGATAAATGGGCTTGGGATAATGACTTAGCTTTGGAGTACGGGGTTATTTATTCGGATGAGTATGATTGGCGAAAAAATGCCGATAAAATATCATTCACCTCTAAATTGGGTTATCAGATTAATAAAAAATTCTATTATTCACTTTTGGCGGATTACAATACTCAATTTGCAAAAGGGTATAATTATCCTAATACAGATCAGTATCTTTCTAAATTTATGGCTCCCGGGTATTCTAATATTGCATTAGGTATCGATTTTAAACCGAATGACCATTTTAGTGTGTTCTACTCTCCCGTTACGGCACGTTTTTTGTTCGTAATGGATGATAGTCTTTCTAATGCAGGTGCTTTTGGAATTGATAAAGGAGATAAAATACGATTGGAAGCGGGTTCTTTATTGAAAGTTTCCATGAAGAAAGCAGTGATGAAGAATGTTGATATTATTTCAAAACTGGATGCTTTTACTCCATATAACGAAGATTTCGGTAATGTTGATGTGAATTGGGAATTTTTGGCTAGTTTTAAAATTAATGAAATCTTGACAGCCACTCTAAATACGACATTAAGGTACTATGACAGAGAACATTACATTAATTCGAATGGTAAGGATGAAGGCCCTAAATTGCAATTCAAGGAAATATTTGGATTAGGAATTGCTTATCGGTTCTAAAATACTAACATAACATATTAATACTCACTAACTTATTATTGTAAATTTATGAAAAAAATTATTGTACTATGCTCTTTAGTACTACTTTGTGGATTTGGTGCCAGTGCACAATTTGGAAAAATTAAAATTGATACTAAAAAATTAGGAGATGCTGCAGGAAATGCACTTACTGCAGTTACATTAACTGATGCTCAGGTAGCTCAAATGGCTCAGGAGTATGTTGACTGGATGGATGCTCATAATCCTGAATGTAAGAGCAAACCGGAGGCTTCTAACTGGAAAGAATGTGCCGATCGTTTTGAAAAATTAGTCAAAAACATTAAAACATACGATGGAGTAAAACTGGATTTCAAGTTGTATTGTGTTATCGAACAGAATGCTTTTGCCTGTCCTAATGGAAGTGTTCGCGTGCTTTCAGGTTTGTTAGATATTATGACTGACGAAGAATTATTGGGAATTATCGGTCATGAAATTGGTCACATTAAAAATGGAGACTCCAAAGATGCAATGAAAAATGCTTATTTGACATTGGCTGCCAAGGGAGCAATTGCTTCTACAGGTTCTGATGCTGCTAAACTTACAGATAGTCAGTTTGGAGCATTGGGTGAAGCTTTGGTTGGAGCTCAATATTCTCAAAAACAAGAATATGCTGCTGACGATTATGGTTATAAATTCTTGAAAGATAACGGTTATAATCCAGCTGCAATGGCTTCTGCATTACGTAAAATTGAAAAATTGAGCGCTTCTCTGGATAAAATCAATCAACTTTTCTCCAGTCACCCGGATAGTGGAAAACGTGCTAAACGCCTGGAAGATAGAGAAGGTAAATAAATTCGAATATATTTCATATAAAAAATTGCATTGAGAAATCGATGCAATTTTTTTTTGTACAAATAATCAGAATGCAAGTCAATATAATACTTTTCTTTATTATTATTAGGGAAAAACTATTGTAATTATTGCTAATCGGTTAAGTACAGTAATCGATGCCGATAAAATTGTGATCCTTGAAAATGGAAACTTGGTTGAATAAGGGACTCATCGGTCTCTTTATCAACCAGGTACAAAATATTTTGAAATGTGGCAAAAGCAATTACCGCCTATGCAACTAATTCAGGCTTAGTTTCAAATCACCACATTCACTATCTTATTCGGGACTACAATCACTTTCTTCGGAGTTTTTCCTTCCAGCCATTTTTGTGAATTTTCGTGAGCCAGAGTTGTTTTTTCAACCTCTGCACTAGGAGTATCTATTGGAAAATCGATTGTGAATCGTGCTTTTCCATTGAACGAAACAGTGTAAGTCACATTGCTTTCTTTCAGGTATTCCTCGATGAAATCAGGGAATTTTGCATCACAAACAGTGCTTTTGTTTCCTAGGGCATTCCAAAGCTCTTCTGCTATGTGAGGCGCGAATGGAGCGAGAAGAATGCTCAGATTACTTAAAATTGCCCTTTTATTGCATTTTAATGCAGAGAGTTCATTCACGCAAATCATGAAAGCCGAAACAGAGGTGTTGAATGAGAAATTTTCAATATCGTAACCGACTTTCTTAATTAATTTATGGAGAGATTTCAATTCTTCCAGAGTAGCCTGTTCATCGCTGATACAAAGTTCTTCTCCGTTATTGTAGAATAAGTTCCATAATTTACGTAGGAAACGGTGTACACCATCGATACCGCTGGTATCCCAGGGTTTTGAATATTCCAACGGACCGAGGAACATTTCGTATAAACGCAAAGTATCTGCTCCGTATTTTTCAACGATATCGTCCGGATTTACAACATTGAACATGGACTTGGACATTTTTTCAACAGCCCATCCACAGACGTATTTGCCATCTTCCAGGATGAATTCTGCTGTTTTGTATTCCGGATTCCAGTTTTTGAAAGTCTCGGTATCCAGTACGTCATTATGAACGATGTTTACATCTACGTGAATAGGAGTGACTTCGTATTTATCTTTCAATCCGAATGAGACGAAAGTGTTGGTATTCTTGATCCGATATACAAAGTTTGATCTTCCCTGGATCATTCCCTGGTTAATCAGTTTTTTTAATGGATCATCTTCGCAAGTTACAGCTAAGTCGAAAAGAAATTTATTCCAAAAACGGCTGTAGATCAAGTGTCCGGTAGCATGTTCGGTTCCTCCGATGTAAAGATCGACATTACGCCAGTACTCATTTACTTTTTTATCGACCAAAGCTCCATTGTTTTTCGGGTCTTCATAACGCAGATAATAGGCTGAAGAACCTGCAAATCCCGGCATGGTGCATAATTCGAGCGGATAACCATTATATGTCCAGTTTTTAGCATGTCCCAGAGGTGGTTCTCCTTTTTCTGTCGGCAGGAATTTGTCCACTTCAGGAAGTTCTATCGGTAGGTCTTTTTCATCGATTACGTATGGCATTCCGTCCTTATAATAAATTGGAAACGGCTCTCCCCAATAGCGTTGGCGACTGAAAATGGCATCTCTCAATCGGTAATTTACTTTGACTTTACCAAGTTTGTTTTCTTCAACATATTTTTTTGTTTTTGCGATCGCTTCTTTTACGGTCAAACCATTTAAAAAGCCCGAATTCATCATGATTCCTTCTTTAGCATCGAAGCTTTCTTCGGAAATATCGCAACCTTCGATTAAAGGAATAATCGGCAAATTGAAATGTTTGGCAAAAGCGTAGTCGCGGCTGTCATGTCCGGGTACGGCCATAATGGCTCCTGTTCCGTATCCTGCTAATACATAGTCGGATATCCAGATCGGAATGGCTTCTCCATTGAAAGGATTGATGGCATACGAGCCGGTAAATACTCCGGAAACTTTGCGATCGGCAATGCGTTCGCGTTCGGTACGACGTTTTACGGAATCCAGGTAAGTATCTACAGCTGCTTTTTGTCCTGCCGTAGTGACTTGAGAGACATATTCGCTTTCCGGAGCCAGTACCATGAAGGTAACACCAAAAATAGTGTCGGCACGGGTGGTAAATATAGTGAACTCTAAATCCGAATCTTTAACTTTGAATTGCATTTCTGCACCTTCCGAACGACCAATCCAGTTCTTTTGTGTTTCTTTCAAAGACTCTGTCCAGTCAAGAGTATCCAGACCGTCCAACAGGCGTTGAGCATAAGCAGAGACACGCAGACTCCATTGGCGCATCAGTTTTTGTTCTACGGGATGTCCTCCACGGACAGAAACTCCTTCGCTGACTTCGTCATTAGCAAGAACCGTTCCCAGTGCAGGGCACCAGTTCACCATTGTATCAGCCAGATAAGCAATCCGATAGTTTAATAAAATTTCCTGTTGTTCTTTTTCAGATTTGGAGTTCCATTCATCAGCTGTGAAGTGGATTTCTTCGCTACAGGCAATATTCAGATCCTTTGTTCCCTGTTGTTTGAATACATCTATCAGTTCATCAATAGGTCGTGCTTGTTGCTCATCATTGCAATAATATGAATTGAACATTTGGACGAATGCCCATTGTGTCCATTTGTAATAATTTGGTTCACAGGTCCTTACTTCTCGTTCCCAGTCAAAACTAAATCCGATTTTATCTAATTGCTCACGATACCGCTCGATATTTTTTTGAGTAGTAATGGCTGGATGTTGGCCGGTTTGTATGGCGTATTGTTCAGCCGGCAATCCGTATGCATCGTATCCCATGGGGTGCAACACATTGAATCCTTTAAGCCGTTTGTAGCGGGAATATATATCAGAGGCAATGTATCCGAGTGGGTGGCCAACATGTAATCCTGCTCCGGACGGGTAGGGAAACATGTCCAGAACATAAAATTTAGGTTTATTTTGATCTTCTTTTACCCGATAAGTGTTGTTCTTTTTCCAAAAATCCTGCCACTTTTTTTCAATTTCGTTAAAATTGTACGCCATAACCGTGTGATTGTTAAATTTTAGGGCACAAAGGTAATCAATATTTCATAAAAAACCCGCTATCTTTCACAAGAGAACGGGTTTATGATTAAAGTTAATACCAAAAGTATTCATCAACACGAAATAAATCTAACCACATAATATCCAAAACAAGTATTAATAGTTTAATCTAAATTTTAAGATAACGTCACTGAACTTTTCATAGGTTTTGTTAAAGGGTCAGGATTATTCTTACTTGTTATTGCAAATTTAATGCTAATTTTTTGTTTTTTAGTGTTTATGTATGATATTTTTGTGTATATTGATATGAAGTTAATTATAAGATAATGAACAATTTAGTTGTAGTAATTTTAAAAAAGGTGTATATTTGTAAAAATGTGGTGTATATTCTTTATTTAGCGACATGAAATATTGTCTTAAACAAAATGCTTTTTATAGAATCGAGGACGAAAATGTTTTTAAATTATAGAAAAAGGAAAGGAAAAATGTAATTATATTTGTATGGAATTCTCAACACAAATTTTATAACCATGAAGAAGAGATTGCAGAACCTCAGGTATTTTTTGTATAGTGTTTTTGCCAGTTTTATTTTATTTTCGTGTGGACAAAACAAAGAAATTATTCCTTCATCAGAGTATGCACCTTATATCGGCGCCTTTACAGGGGGGGCGATATCTGCCCAATCCACTGTCAAAATTGAGTTTGCTCAAGAACAGTCTGTTGTTGAGTTGAATGTAGAATTGAAAGAAAAATTATTCGATTTTTCTCCTTCAATGAAAGGGAAAGCTTATTGGATTAATAATCGAACTATCGAGTTTGTCCCGGATTCAGGCCAATTAAAGCATGGCGAATTATATAATGCTTCTTTCCGTTTGGGAAAAATTATGAATGTGAGTAAGAAATTAAGTAAATTTTCTTTTTCTTTTCGTGTGATTCCTCAAAATTTTGGTTTAGAAATGCATCCATATTTTGTTGATGAATCTAATTCGGAAACCGCATTAGTAAGTGGAATTCTTAAATTTGGAGATAAAGTGAGTCTCGATCAGGTTAAGAAGATGGTTACAATTAATATGGATGGGGATAATAGTCATACATTGAAAATTGAACCGACCTCAGTTCCAACAAATTTTAAAATCACGATCGAAAATATCAAGAGAGGAAAAGAGGATAGAACCTTGAATGTTCATGTGAATGGCAGTCCTGTTAAATTAGACAAATCTGTTACTGAACCTGTCCTGATATCAGCATTAAAGCCATTCAACGTGTTGAGTGCCAGATTTATCTCCGAACCGGAGAATGGAATTGAAATTGTGTTTTCTGATCCGCTTTCTTCTTCTCAGGATACAAAAGGGCTGTTTAATGTTCAGGAAATTCCGGAGTTTGTTATTCAGAAAGAAGGAAATATTGTAAATCTGTTTTTTGAAAAAGGAAGTCAGAGGGAGTTTACCGTTAAAATTGATAAAGCTGTTCAAAACCACAAAGGGGAAACCTTACCTTCGGGAACAACCTATTCCCTTGTAGCGGAATCACTGAAGCCGAGGGTGGAAATTGCACGTGCAGGTTCTATTCTTCCGGACTCGAAAAATCTGATTTTGCCGTTTAAAGCGGTAAATGTTCGCGCTGTTGATTTGCAGATTATTCGGATTTTTGAGAAGAATATTTTGATGTTCATGCAAAATAATACGCTAGCATCAGATAATGAGTTGAGAAGATCAGGACGTTTGATCTATAAAAAAACGATTGCTTTGGATGCTGATCCTGGTGTAAAATTAGATCAATGGAATGATTTTTCGATTGATTTGGCTAGTATAATCCATCAGGAACCGGGAGCAATTTATAGAATTGAACTTTCATTCAAAAAAGATTATTCTCTTTATTTGTCGAATGGGGAGGTTACACCGACGAATTCGGATGAGAGTCTAGCCCGGATTCAACCGGAACTTTCTGAAGAGGATGAAAGTGAATGGGATACTCCACAAGCCTATTATTCATCAGGTAATGAGATCGATTGGGAGGAATATGATTGGAACGATAAAGACGATCCATCCAAACCGACTTATTACATGATAGGTGAGAATACAAAAACTGCATGTAATGTGCTCGCTTCTAATGTCGGAGTGATCGTGAAGGCAAATACCGGAGGAAAAATGTGGGTGGCAGTGAATAATATCTTGGATACTGCTCCATTGAAAGGCGCAGAAGTAAAGGTTTATAATTATCAATTGCAGGTAATCGGAACAAGTGAAACAGATGGTGATGGTTTTGCAACAATAGATGTTAAGGGAAAACCCTTCATCCTGACGGCAGAATTCGGAAATGAGAAGGCTTACTTGCGGCTTGTGGACGGGGAGGAAAACTCTTTGAGTCGTTTTGATACCGGAGGAAAGGAAACCCAAAAGGGGATGAAAGGCTTTGTTTTCGGTGAACGTGGAGTCTGGCGACCAGGTGATACTTTGCATATTGGGTTTATTTTGGAAGATAGATTGCATAAAATTCCTGATAATCATCCGGTTACTGTAGAAGTTTATAATTCCAAAGGTCAATTTTATACAAAGCAAACGTCGGTAAATGGCTTGAATGGCTTTTATACTTTTAATATACCAACAGATCCGGATGATGTGACGGGAGTTTGGAATGCTTATGTGAAGGTAGGGGGTGCATCATTCCATAAATCTTTGAGAGTGGAAGCGGTTAAACCTAACCGACTGAAAATCAATCTGAATATTCCTGGAACAAAGATAGATGCATCAAAAGGTGCTATTCCGGTAAATCTTTCTTCGAATTGGTTGACCGGGGCTACTGCAAATGGTTTGAAAGCTTCTGTTGAAATGTCGTTAACTAAAGTAGCGACACAATTTAAGGGATATGAAAAATATGTGTTTAATAATCCGGCAAGTAATTTTTCTGTCGATAAAATCGATGTTTTTGATGGAAATTTGAATTTGGAAGGAAATGCTAATTTTAATCTCAAACTGCCGGAAGCCCAAAATGCTCCGGGTCTGTTGCAGGCTACATTTATCAGCCGGGTGTTTGAGCCGGGTGGAGATGTTAGTTCTTTTGTTCAAAGTGTTCCTTATTCTCCATTTTCTGCCTATGTAGGCCTCAGTTTGAATCAAAAAGAGGATGACGGCTACATTGAAACAGATCAGGATAAAATATTTGATGTTGTTACATTGAATGGTGACGGCAAACCGGTTGATAGATCTGATATTGAATATAAAGTCTATAAAATCGGCTGGAGCTGGTGGTGGGAAAATAGTA
>JAVBUX010000288.1:0-7791 GCA_031554915.1 Bacteroidales bacterium
TTGAAAGGTAAAAAAGTAAACTGCGATGTAATCATCGGAACTCCATTTATCCACCTTTCAAGTATAGCTGCAACAATCGATACACAATTAATTGGAGTATCGGCACAAAACTGTGCAGATAAAGCTTCCGGAGCCTATACAGGTGAAGTATCGGCTGCCATGGTAGCATCTACCGGAGCTAAATATGTGATTCTTGGACACTCTGAACGCAGAACTTATTACGGAGAAACAGACGCTATCCTGAAAGAAAAAGTGGCTTTGGTTCTTGCTAATGGTCTGACTCCTATTTTCTGTATCGGAGAAGTTTTGAACGAAAGAAATGCAGGAAAACATTTCGAAGTCGTTGAAACTCAAATCAGAGAAGGTTTATTTAACCTTTCTGCTGAAGACTTTGGCAAAATCGTTCTGGCTTACGAACCTGTATGGGCTATTGGAACAGGAGTGACTGCAACTTCCGAACAAGCTCAGGAAATGCACGCTTTTATTCGTAAGACTCTGGTTGCTAAATACGGAGAAACAGTTGCAAACAACACTTCAATCCTTTATGGAGGTAGCTGTAATTCAAGTAATGCTAAAGAATTGTTTGCAAATCCCGATGTTGACGGCGGACTTATCGGTGGCGCATCTTTAGGTGTTGACAAATTTATGCCGATTATCGAAGCTTTTTAAGTAAAGATGGAATTGAGAATACTTGTCATATCATCACTTTTGTGCCTGTCCGGAATTTCCATGCAGGCACAAAATGGTTCCGATCCTCAGAACTCGATTATTACTGAATTAGTATCAACCGATTCTCAATCGAAGGGAGTCGTACGCATTACTGCCGATCCCGGAGTAAACGGTTTGATCGGTACCCCGTGGAAAAATTCGCCCACCAAAGACTCTCAGTACATAAAAGTTCCTGGATACCGTGTACAAACTTTTGCAGGGAACGATCCGCGTACTTCCAAAGATGAAGCTTACCGGAAAGAACAATTGATAAAAGATGCCTTCCCTGACGTAAAAACTTATATTGAATACCGCTCTCCCAGATGGAGCTTACGGGTAGGCGATTTCCGATCCAAAGAAGAAGCTACCATATTCTTACAGGAAATGAAAGAGGCTTTTCCTGAGTTTGGAAGAGAAATGTACACCGTTAAAGTAGAAGAGGTGAATATTCCTGTAAATAATCAAAATTAAATCATGGAATTAAGTGCAGAAGACATAAAAAGAAAAGAAGAATTAGCTTTTCATTACAAACGGATACTCGAATTACTTGGAGAAAATCCGGAACGTGAAGGATTACTAAAAACTCCGGAAAGAGTGGCTAAAGCCATGATGTTCCTGACTAAAGGATATATCCAGGATCCGGCAAAAATATTATCTTCTGCTGTCTTTATCGAAGATTACAAACAAATGGTAATCGTAAAAGATATTGATTTTTTTTCCATGTGCGAACACCACATGCTGCCGTTTTTCGGGAAAGCTCATGTTGCGTATATTCCTCGTGAAGCCGTGACAGGACTTAGTAAAATACCTCGTGTGGTTGATGTTTTTGCCAGAAGACTACAAATTCAGGAACGACTGACTACGCAAATCAAGGATTGCATCCAAAAAACGCTGAATCCTCTTGGCGTAATGGTCGTGATCGAAGCTCAACACATGTGTATGCAAATGAGAGGGGTCGAAAAACAAAATTCTATTACTACCACCTCTGATTTTACAGGAATCTTTGACCAGGCAAAGACCAGAGAAGAATTTATCTCCCTCATACGCAACGGAAAATGAAACGCCTCGTCCTTTTTATCATTTGCCTATTCTTTTTTGCAGGCCTTTCTGCCCAAGAAAAAGAAATCCGCCTCAAAATTTTGGAAACGACCGATGTACATGGAAACTATTTTCCATACGATTTCATCAACGAAAGACCAGACAATGGAAGTCTGGCTCGCGTTTCTACCTACCTGAAACAAGAAAGGGCAAAATATGGAAACCATTTGTTGATGTTAGACAATGGAGATATCTTGCAGGGACAACCCTCTGCATACTACTACAACTATGTGGATACCGTATCAAAACACCTTTGCCCAAGAATTCTTAACTATATGGGTTATAACGCAGGAACTATGGGTAACCATGATATTGAAACCGGTCCCCGCGTATATGATCGTCTGGTAAACCAATCCGAATTCCCATGGATGGCTGCAAATGCTATTTTTGATGAAGGGAAAGGAGCCGGAAGCTACTTCAAACCATATACCATGTTTGAAATAGAAGGAGTTAAAATTGCCGTTCTTGGCATTATTACTCCGGGAATACCGACCTGGCTTCCAAAAAGTTTATGGCCGGACATCCATTTTGAAGATGCCCAAAAAACGGCAGCTCAATGGGTTTCTGTATTGAAACAAAAAGAAAAAGCCGATGTCATCATTGGATTATTCCATTTGGGAATGAATGGCAACGTACTGGCAAATGGATTAAATGAAGGACAGGGATACAACATGGCTCGAGAAATACCGGATCTGGACGTTGTATTTATTGGTCATGACCACCGCGATGCCAATCGAAAAATTTTCAATATTCAAGGGGGACAAGTTGTAATCGTCAACGCCGGACCTCACGCCAATAACGTTGGTGATGTAGAGTTGACTATTAAAATAAATAACGGAAAAATTGTCAAGAAAACAGCCTCCGGAAAATTAGTTGATATGGCTAATTTTGAGCCTGATCCCGAATTTATGTCTAAATTCAAGCCTGACTTCGATGCCGTAAAAGCATTCGTCTCTGAAAAAATTGGAACTGTTACGGAATCACTCCGATCGCGGGATGCCTATTTTGGGCCATCAGCTTTTGTTGATCTCATCCACCGGGTACAATTAGAGCTGACAGGAGCTGATATTTCTTTTGCTGCCCCCCTATCATACGATACAAAGATCGAAAAAGGAGATCTGTTTGTTTCTGATATGTTCAAACTATATAAATATGAAAATTTCCTATATACCATGACTCTTAGTGGACAGGAAGTCAAAGATTTTCTGGAAAGTTCCTATTCCATTTGGGTAAATCAAATGTCGAATTCGGAAGATCTGCTTTTCGTATTGAAGAAAAATGAATCCGGAAGACTGCAATTCATTTATCCGACATATAATTTTGACTCTGCGGCCGGAATAAGTTATGCTGTAGATGTTACAAAGCCTGCAGGACAACGCATTATTATAGGAAAGAGTATTCGGAATGGAAAAGCATTTGAACTGGATCAAAAATATACAGTAGCTATCAATTCTTATCGGGGAAATGGTGGTGGAGGACATTTGACTAAAGGAGCCGGTATTGCAATGAGCGATTTACCAACACGGATTGTCAACTCTACTCTTGTCGATTTCAGATATTATATGATGGAGTGGATAAAAAAGAATAAAACGATACAACCCGAAATCATTAGTGATTGGAAATTTGTACCGGACAGGTTAGTAAAACCAGCTTTGGAACGGGATTATCAATTATTATTTGGAAAGGTTAATCCTTGACCTCTTCATAATCCACATATTCTCCCTCATCTTTTGTGATTATCTTTTTGGGGGCTGGATTAGAGTAAGCTTGTTGAGATTTCGAATTCCGTGTATTTCTGTTCGATTGCTGGGATTGAGGTTGCTTTTTAGATGGCCGGCCTAAAAAAGCCTGAAAGAAGAAACGGACTACCGAAAACCCAAATAGAAAAATAAAAAACAGGAATGCTAAGAAAGAAATTATAAGAAACTTGAACATTTTGTTATTGATATATATTTAAGAAATAGGGACGCGCTACACGTGGCAAAGATAATAAATTTTTAGACAGGAGAAATATCTGGCCACGTGTAACGTCTTACATTTATTAAAAACGTCTCAATTTTATATTTGTTGAGTCAGTCGCTGTTAAAAAATATAGAGTTTACAAAAAAAACATTACATAAAGCTATGCAAAAACCGTCTATCCCTAAGGGTACCAGGGACTTCTCGCCCGAAGAAATGGCGAAACGAAATTATATATTTGGAACAATTAAGAGCGTTTATCATCTCTACGGATTCAAGCAAATTGAAACTCCGGCAATGGAAAACCTTTCAACTTTGATGGGAAAATATGGAGAAGAAGGAGATAAACTGCTATTCAAAGTATTAAATTCCGGAGATTTCCTGAACGAAACCAACGATGAGGAGCTCTTAGCCCGCAACCCAATAAAACTGACAAACAAATTTTGTGAAAAAGGACTTAAATATGACCTGACCGTCCCATTTGCCCGTTATGTGGTAATGCATCGTAATGAAATCACATTCCCATTCAAACGATACCAGATACAACCGGTCTGGCGTGCCGATCGCCCCCAGAAAGGTCGCTACCGGGAGTTTTATCAATGTGATGCCGATATGGTAGGTTCCGATTCTCTTTTGAATGAGGTTGAACTGATCCAAATTATGGATGAAGTTTACAAGCGTTTCGGAATCCGGGTATGCATAAAAATGAATAACCGTAAAATATTAAGCGGTATTGCTGAAATTATCGGAGAGTCGGATAAAATAGTCGATATTACTATAGCCATCGACAAGCTGGATAAAATCGGATTGGAGAGTGTCAACAAAGAATTGGAAGAAAAAGGAATTCCTGTCAAAGCAATCGAAAAACTACAGCCAATCATTTTGTTAAACGGAACAAACCGGGAAAAACTCCAGGTTTTGAAAAAAGAATTGGCCACTTCTGAAACAGGAATGAAAGGTATTGAAGAACTAGAGTTCATCTTCGACAAAATCGACCTCTTGGGAATAGAATGTGAATTCGAACTGGATTTAACGCTTGCCCGCGGTTTGAACTACTATACCGGGGCCATTTTTGAAGTTAAAGCTTTGGATGTACAAATCGGCAGCATCACCGGAGGCGGAAGATACGACAATCTGACAGGAGTATTCGGTATGACCGGAACATCCGGAGTCGGAATCTCTTTTGGAGCAGACCGGATATTCGATGTTTTGAATCAATTAGGCCTGTATCCGGAAGATACGACTCAAAGTACTCAGGCAATCCTGCTAAACCTGGATGAGGTTGACGAAAATTGCCTCCTCGCTCCTCTCAACCAATTACGAAAAAATGGTATAAGAGCAGAAATGTATCCGGAAAAAGCTAAGTTCAATAAACAGATGACTTATGCCAGAAATAATAAAATTCCATACATTATCATAATTGATAAGGAAGATATCGCTCAAAACCGTATCCGGGTGAAGAATACCCTGACGGAAGAACAAAAGGAATTCCCGGATATTCTGCAATTTTGTCAGACTTTTAGTTTGGCATAAAGTTCGTAATACATATCATATCAATTCAAAAACAAAATCATTAATAATATAAAAATAATAGAATTATGAACATTAAGCCATTAGCGGACAGGGTATTAATTAAGCCTGCCGCTGCTGAAGAAAAAACAGTTGGAGGAATTATCATCCCAGATTCTGCAAAAGAAAAACCATTAAAAGGAAATGTTGTTGCAGTAGGAGAAGGCACTAAAGATGAAAAAATGGTGCTAAAAAAAGGAGATACAGTACTTTACGGAAAGTATGCCGGTACTGAAATCGAATTGGAAAACGAACAATATCTGATCATGCGTCAGTCTGACGTTTTGGCAATTATTTAAACATAAAAACTCATATATAATGGCTAAAGAAATAAAATTCAACATGGATGCCCGCGACCTTTTGAAAAAAGGCGTGGATGAATTGGCTAATGCAGTAAAAGTAACATTAGGTCCTAAAGGACGTAATGTGATCATCGACAAAAAATTCGGCGCACCTCAAATCACCAAAGACGGTGTTTCAGTAGCAAAAGAAATTTAGTTAAGCGATCCTTATCAAAATATGGGAGCCCAGTTGGTTAAAGAAGTTGCTTCTAAAACTAACGATGATGCAGGTGACGGAACAACTACCGCTACTGTATTGGCTCAATCAATCATCAGTGTAGGACTGAAAAACGTTACTGCAGGTGCAAATCCAATGGATTTGAAACGTGGTATCGACAAAGCCGTCGCTACTGTTGTTGAAAATTTGAAAAAACAATCTAAAGATGTAGGAAACGATTTCAAGAAAATTGAAAACGTAGCTAAAATCTCGGCTAATGGCGACGAAACAATCGGCAAACTGATTGCAGAAGCTATGCAAAAAGTTAAAAAAGAAGGTGTTATCACTGTAGAAGAAGCTAAAGGTATCGACACTTATGTTGACGTAGTTGAAGGTATGCAATTCGACCGCGGATATATCTCTGCTTACTTCGTGACTAATACTGAAAAGATGGAAGCTGAAATGGAGAATCCATTCATCCTGATCTACGACAAAAAGATTTCTGTATTGAAAGATATGCTTCCTATCCTTGAACAATCGGTTCAAACAGGTCGCCCATTGTTGATTATTGCAGAAGATATCGATTCTGAAGCTCTGGCTACATTGGTTGTAAACCGCTTACGTGCAGGTTTGAAAATCTGTGCTGTAAAAGCTCCAGGATTTGGTGATCGCCGCAAAGAAATGCTAGAAGATATCGCCACTTTGACAGGTGGTGTAGTAATCTCAGAAGAAAAAGGTTTAAAACTGGAATCTACGACTTTAGATATGCTGGGAACTGCTGAAAAAATTTCTATCACTAAAGACAATACTGTTATTGTTAATGGTGGTGGTAACAAAAAAGCAATCGTAGCTCGCGTTGGCCAAATCAAATCTCAGATCGAAACTACAACTTCAGACTACGATCGCGAAAAATTACAAGAACGTTTGGCGAAATTGGCCGGTGGCGTTGCTGTACTTTACGTAGGCGCTCCTTCTGAAATTGAAATGAAAGAAAAGAAAGACCGTGTTGACGATGCTTTAAGTGCAACCCGCGCAGCTATCGAAGAAGGAACTGTACCAGGTGGTGGTGTTGCTTATATCCGTGCAACAGCTGCTCTTGACAAATTGAAAGGCGATAACGAAGACGAAACTACAGGTATCGAAATCGTAAAACGTGCAATCGAAGAACCTCTGCGTCAAATCGTTGAAAACGCAGGCAAAGAAGGCGCTGTTATCGTTCAAAAAGTCAAAGAAGGCAAAGCTGACTTCGGATACAACGCACGCAAAGATATCTACGAAAACCTGTATGCTGCCGGAGTTATTGACCCGACTAAAGTAGCCCGCGTCGCTCTTGAAAATGCAGCCTCTATTGCAGGAATGTTCCTGACTACCGAATGTGTAATCGCCGAAAAGAAAGATGACAGCACTCCGGCAATGCCACCAATGGGCGGAGGTATGGGCGGAATGATGTAAGAAAGTCATAAACCTACCGAATATATAACCACAAATTTCGCAAATGCGAAATTTGTGGTTATTTTTTTTACCTTTACGCTCAAATTCTATTGGAAGTATGCAGGTATATAACGAAGATGAGATCCTTTCAAAGCTCCGGAGCCCCAATGAAGAAGAGCAAAAAAGCGCCTTCAATAAGGTAGTTGCCTTCTATTCGGAAAAATTATACTGGCAAATCAGAAAAATGGTTCTGTCGCACGAAGATGCCAATGATCTGCTGCAAAATACATTTATTAAAGCCTGGCTCAACATTGATCTGTTCCGTGGAGAAGCAAAGCTATCCACCTGGCTGTATAAAATTGCAATCAACGAATGCATCACTTTTATCAATCGGCAGCGGACCCAAAATAATATATCCATTGATGATACAGACACCTTTCTTCTGAGTAAATTGGAGGGTGACGATTATTTTAATGGTGATGAAGCACAAAAAAAATTACAACATGCAATCCTTACTCTGCCGGAAAA
>JAVBUX010000007.1:0-9211 GCA_031554915.1 Bacteroidales bacterium
TTCCTTCGTGATTACGTGAAATTAATGTCTTATTACAAGATGAGTAATTTCCAAATCCACCTGACCGACAACGGTTTCAATAAATATTTCAATACAAAATGGAATGAGACTTCTCCCGCTTTCCGTCTGGAAAATGCCAGCTATCCTAAACTGACAGCTAAAGACGGTTCATACAAAAAGAAGGAATTCATTGATTTACAGAAACTTGCAAACAATTATGCCGTAACAATCATTCCGGAAATTGATGTTCCTGCGCATTGTCTTGCGTTTGTGCATGCTGTTCCTGAAGTCGGAAGTAAGGAATATGGAATGGACCACCTGGATCTACATAACCCTCTTACTTACGAAGTAGTGGAAAATGTTCTCAAAGAATATATCCAGGGGCCTGATCCGGTATTTATCAATAAAGAAGTTCATATAGGTACCGACGAATACAATAAAAAAGAAGCTGAGCCTTTTCGTGCTTTTACCGATCATTTTATCAAGTACGTACAAAGATTTGGAAAAGATGTGCGGATTTGGGGCGCACTCACTCATGCACAGGGAAAAACTCCCGTAACATCGGAAAACGTAACGATGAATGCCTGGTATAATGGCTATGCCGATCCTATAGAAATGAAGAAGTTAGGTTACAAACTGGTGAGTACTCCCGACGGATACCTCTATATTGTGCCTGCAGCAGGATATTATTACGATTACCTGAATCTGAAAATGTTGTTCGACCGCTGGGAACCGATTAATGTCGGAAAAGTTGCCTTTGCTCCCGGAGATACGACTATACGTGGGGGCATGTTTGCCGTTTGGAACGATATAGTAGGCAATGGTATCACGATGAAAGATGTCAACGATCGTGTATTTCCTGCCTTACAGGTACTTGCACAAAAGATGTGGACAGGAAAAGAAGAAAATCTGAACTACGATATTTTCCAGGAACTAACAGCAAAAGTAGGAGAAGGCCCAGGAATAAATATAAGAGGAAAATTACCTGCCGATAATGGTAACCTGGTTTTATCTTATGATTTCGAAAAATCAGATAATTTCACTGTAAATGCCAAATATTCAAAAGGATACATAGGAAATGCTCTTTGGCTGAAAGGTGGTGCAAGTTATTACAAACTCCCGTTTGTTGAAGCCGGGTTCGATTATACGGCATCTTTTCGAATCAATCCCGACGAAATCAATCCCGGAGCTGTTATTTTCAGTTCTCAGAATGCTGTTGTAAAAATCATGGACAACGGTAAACTTGGTTTTTCGCAAGAACAATACAACAACGACTTCGATTATACACTTCCGGTAAAAGAATGGACCTTAATTACTATAACCGGAACAAACAAAGGGACTTCCTTGTATGTCAACGGCACTTTGCACAAAAAACTGTACGATGGACAGATCTTCTGGGAAGGAGTTGAAAAACCCACTCGAAAAATGCAAACTTTATTTTTTCCATTGCAATATATCGGCGACAAAAATAACGCATTCAAAGGCGGTATCGATGATATCTCAATATACAACATCGCTTTAAGCGACGAAAAAATTCAACAACTATCAAAACAATGAATGCAAATACTATTCTCAATAACGGATTAAAAAAAGACCTGGAATATTGTCTTAAGACTATTGACTATGACCATCTATTCATTCTGACTGATGAAAATACAGAACAAAAATGTCTGCCGTTATTATTCAAAACGAAAGTCATTGATATGGCAGACCTGATCGTTATTCCTTCTGGAGAAAAAAATAAGAATCTGGAGACTTTAGCAACAGTCTGGGAACATTTTTCAAAAAATGGCGCTACTCGTAAATCATTGTTAATCAATCTGGGAGGTGGATTATTGACCGACTTGGGAGGATTTGCAGCTGCAACTTTCAAAAGAGGGATGCATTTTATCAATATTCCTACAACACTGCTCTCGATGGTTGATGCGGCTGTCGGAGGAAAAACCGGGATCAATTTTCTAGGACTCAAAAATGAAATCGGAGCCTTTGCTCCTGCTGATTTTGTTTTGCTGGATGCTGAATTTCTCAAATCCCTGAGCCACGAAAATATCCTATCAGGATATGCAGAGATGCTTAAACATGCCCTGATAAGTTCAGATAAAAATTTACAAGAATTATTGGCATTTAATCTCGATGAAATTGACTATAATGAACTATTATCTTTATTGATAACTTCTGTTGGAATCAAAGAAAAAATTGTTGAAGAAGACCCCAAAGAAAAAGGGATCCGCAAAGCATTAAATCTGGGACACACCACCGGCCACGCTATCGAAAGTTATTGCATCGAGACCGGTAATCCGGTATTACATGGCTATGCTGTTGCCTGGGGAATGGTTTGCGAACTTTATCTATCGTTTATGAAACTTGGTTTCGACAAACAAAAATTAACAAAAACTGCCCATTTCATCAAGGAAAACTACGGTTCATTCCTATTTGATTGCAAAATTTACGATCATTTATATCAATTGATGCAGCACGACAAGAAAAATGAAAATGCCGATACCATCAATTTTACATTATTGAAAGATATCGGCGATATAAAGATTAATCAAACGGCCGGTAAAGAAGAGATCTTTGAAGCCTTGGATTTCTTAAGGGAATTCTAGGTTAAAACTGCTTGAATCCCATGATTTCACGGACTTCCCGTATTGTCTTGGATGCGTTTTCGCGTGCTTTTTCAGCTCCGAGTTTAGCTACTTTACGCAAATATTCCGTATCATTCTCAATTGCTACTATACGTTCACGAATTGGCTCGGTTACCTTGATGATATCCTCTGCCAGTTGCTTTTTCAGATCTCCGTAACGAATTTCGCAAGTATTCCATTTTTCTTCGAAATGGCTGACGACTTCCGGAGTTGAAACAACACGAAGAATAGTAAACAGATTCTCAATACATTCCGGTTTTACCTGGTTCATCTCAGTAGGCCCCTGGTCTGTAAGAGCTCTTTTAACCTTCTTTTCTATCGATTTAGGATCGTCTTTCAGATAGATACAGTTGCCTTCCGATTTTCCCATTTTACCACTACCATCCAATCCAGGTATCTTAATTAAGTTTGTTCCGAAATTAAACGCCTGTGGTTCAGGAAAATATTCGACGCCATAAAAATTATTGAAACGACGACCGAATTTACGGGTCAATTCAATATGCTGCTCCTGGTCTTTTCCCACTGGAACAAAATTAGCCCTGTGAATCAGGATATCCGTAGCCATCAGTACCGGATAAGTCAGAAGTCCGGCATTCACATTTTCCGGTTGTTTTCTGGCTTTTTCCTTGAAAGTAGGTGTTTTAGCCAACTCTCCCATATACGCATGCATATTCAGTAAAAGATAAAGCTCCGGAATTTCAGGAACATCACTTTGTATATATAAAGTAGATTTTTCCGGATCCAAACCTGCAGCAAGATATTCCGTAATCACATTTTTTACGTTCTCATGGAGAATTTTAGGATCAGGGTGCGTAGTCAGGGAATGATAATCAGCTACAAAAAAATAGCAATTATATTCATTCTGCATTTTAATAAAGTTACGCAATGCACCATAATAATTTCCCAAATGTAAATTTCCTGTCGAACGGATACCGCTTAGAACTGTTTGCATAATGTAAAATATAGTATAATTAATGTCTTTTATGATTATTTATGGCACAAAGTTACATTGTTTATCACAAATAGCGAAATAAAACCGTACTTTTGCCGTTTGATTTATTAAAAATTATGTTATTACCAAAAAATGTTCTTTCAATTTTCCTGATCTTTCTATGCTCCTTCGGGATTTATGCCCAAAAATTGGAACTAAAAGGTTCCGTCAAAGATGCAGAGACCAGAGAAACATTGCCCGGAGCTTCAATCAGAATAAAAGAAATCAACTCCGGAACCGTAACCGACCAGTCGGGCAATTTTACTCTATTCCTCTCAAAAGGGACGTATTCCCTGGTTGTTTCATCCGTCGGATACGATGCAAAAGAAGTTAATGTTGACTTATCATCTGCAAAAAAGATTGATATTCAACTAGTTTCAAACACCAACCTTGACGAAATTGTTGTTTCCGCGAAAAAACCGGATGAACAACTTACCCGCATGAATATGGGTGTCGAAAAGTTAAATATTGAAGATGTCAGAAAAATCCCTGCATTGATGGGAGAAGTCGATATAATCAAAGCACTTCAATTACTTCCAGGAGTACAAGCCGCATCAGAAGGTAGTTCTGGATTCAGCGTTCGAGGCGGATCACCCGACCAGAACCTGATTTTGTTGGATAATACTACCGTATATAACCCATCTCACCTGATGGGCTTTTTCTCTGTCTTTAACAACGATGTAATCAGCGGATTGGAACTTTACAAAGGAGACTTACCTCTCAAACACGGAGGACGCTTGTCTTCCCTACTCGACATACAAACCAAAAATGAGGTTCCTCAAAAATTCAACGGAACAGGAGGAATAGGCTTGATATCAAGTCGTTTAATGCTGGAAGGACCCATTGGCAAAAAAACATCATGGTTAGTCGGAGGACGACGCAGTTATGCCGACTTATTTCTGAAACTGTCCAGTGATGAGTCCTTGAGAAAATCTTCCATTTATTTTTATGACCTGAATGCTAAAATGACCCATTCATTTTCCGACCGGGATAAACTCGCATTTAATGCTTATTACGGGAAAGACAATTTCAAATCCGAACCCGGAGATTTCATATACGGGAATAGCGCTGCATCACTTACCTGGGGGCATACTTTCAATCAAAACTTATTCGGTAAATTCAGTGCAAATTACACTAATTACGATTACAGCTTAGCATCCAAACTCGACGGAAACAGGGCTGAATGGAAATCCGCCATTGCCGACATCATGCTGAGAGCCGACTTCAATCAACCGATAAATGACATCTGGAACCTGAATTATGGGGTTACATCAACACATCACCATTTCAATCCGGGAATTGTAAATATGGACAACTACCCTGAATATAAGGTGGATGCAACCAATGCTCTTGAACATGCTTTCTATTTGGGAAATGAGCAAAAAGTAACGGATAACTTCAGTTTGAAGTACGGATTACGATTTTCTATATTCCAGAACATCGGAAAAGCTACTGTTTTCAATTATGATTCAAATTACGAATCCATTGATTCAACAGTCTATAAATCAGGTGATATCTACAATACTTACACTAGTCTTGAACCTCGTATCGGAATGGTTTACAGATTGAATCCCGTCTCATCTGTAAAAGCTAATTATGTACGTAATGTGCAATATATGCAATTAGCTAACAACTCAGCCGCCGGATCTCCCCTGGATGTCTGGTTTTCATCAAGTCCGAACGTCAAGCCACAGATTGTGGACCAATTTTCTGCCGGATATTTCCGTAATTTTAATGACAATATGTTTGAAGCCTCTGTAGAACTATATTATAAAAATCTGAATAACGTAATTGACTTTGCCGAACATTCCGACCTGATTCTCAATCAGAAACTGGACGGAGAAATTCGAACCGGAACAGGACAATCTTATGGGGCGGAATTTATGTTGAAGAAAAACAAAGGGCGTTTAACCGGTTTTGTCAACTACACCTTATCCCGTTCTGAACGTACAATTCCGGAAATTAATAATGGTAAAACCTACCTTGCACCGTATGACAAAACGCATGCAGTCAATATTGTTGCTACTTACGAGTTTTCAAAAAAGGTCAGCGCATCAGCTTCATGGATCTTTGCAACAGGAAACCCAACCACCTATCCTACAGGACGTTTTGAAATCAATGGAGAATATTTTCCGATCTATTCCGGACGAAACGAATATCGAAAGCCCAATTATGATCGCTTGGACTTGTCTCTGACATATATTCCGAACCCCGATTCAAAAAAGTGGTACAAAGGGGAATGGAATTTCTCTATTTACAATGCATATTCACGTAAAAATCCCTGGATGATCACTTATGATCAGGATGATGTCACAGGATTACCTTATGCAGAAATGGTTTATTTATTCGGAATTGTCCCTTCTGTTACGTACAATTTTAAATTTTAATTTTATGTCAACGCATAACAACATAACAATCAAGAAATTAATATTTCTATTTCTTAATTTTTCATTCTTAATTCTTAATTCCTGTACTGCTCCAATCGATATCGATACAAACGATTCGGATCCGGTTATCGTAATCTATGGAACAATAACAGACGAGTTAAAACAACAGGAAGTCAAAATCAGTCGTTCATCACCTTATTTCCAAGATCAGCCGAATGTACCAGTCTCCAAAGCTGTCGTGACAATCGAATCGTCGGATAATAAATTATATGAACTGTTTGAGATAGATACTATTCCCGGAACATACCGCTCACGTTCTTCGTGGGCTGTGACTCCAGGTATTACTTACAATCTAAAAGTGCAGGTTGATTTTGATGAAAATGGAAAAAATGACGTTTATACTGCCTCAGCAAGCGTTGCAACTAAAGTTTATACCGATTCTATCAAACTGGTTCCAATGAATATTATGGGACATAAAAACTATTCTTTTAATGTCTATGCACAAGATTCTCCTGCACAAGACTATTATCTCTTCAAATATATACGCAATGATACCTTAATTACTGAAAAAATAAGCCAATACCGTACCTACGAGGATTTAGGAATCAATGGCCAGTACCTAGATGGCCTGACCATTGACTATTTGGATCACATTGACAATTGGGCTACAGATAGTGAAGAACAACGGAAACGTTCAATTTATGTGAAACCCGGCGACATTATGGTACTTCAAACAAGCAGTATCTCCAAAGGACATCACGATTTCATCAATCAGTGTCAAAAAGAGATGGGAGGAGAAAATCCTATCTTTGGAGGGCCTGCATCCAATATTACTACCAATATTTCGAATGGAGGAACCGGATTTTTCAGCGCTTATTGTATTTCTCAAGTTTCAACTGTTGTTATTGATTTTAATTTTTAACAGGTTCAACTGTATATCCGGCCTTTTCCAATTGGTTTAATAGACCTGCTTCTCCTGTTAAATGAAGAGCACCTACGGCAATAAATGATGATTTTTCTTTCATAAGTGCAGGAAGTTTCATCATCCAGGCATCATTGCGCGCTTTATTTAAGGTATATTCATTTTGCGGATCCGGACATGGATTTTCCTTCATCAGAGCGCTAATCCCATTCAAATCAGCACTATCATACAATTTTTCCATTTTCTTCAATTCGTTAAGCATCTCGGATTCCATATTTTTCCCGGCACTTACCTTAATACCACATAGCAAAGCATCAGCCTGACGTTGCAAAGAAGATGATTCAAACAAAATATAAATCTGATGATCCATAGTCTCCAAACCAATTACCGGTTTTTGTTTTTCTGTTGCCTCTTTTTGTACATACGAATCCAAAACATCCATTGAAGCGGCATTCGGATAATTCTTCATTAACAAAATTTGCAACGCGCTCATTTGTATTCCGGCAGGAGTAAGAACCCCCAATTGATCCAATCCTGCGCCAAAAAGAGATGTCAGCGCATCATTTACTATTTTATAATCCGACTCACTATACAGCATTTTATAAGTAGTATCGGCAGGCATCATCATTTTTTGTTGCATTTTCACAGCTTGAGCCATTACATCAGCCAGAACAATTTCTCCTACAACCTGTTCTGAAGCGTCAAAAGAAGCTCTTGCTCCGGCAATCTGGTCAAAATAAGCAGAAGGTTTTACATGGAATGTTCCTAATAAATAAGACGATTTACTCAAATCTTTTCCTGAGATTTTCCAAAGCAAAGATCCTGATTTATACTCACCTGTCTGTGCAAACAAATTACTTGCTGAAATAATCAGCGCTAATACCAAAATCAATTTTTTCATTCTTTTCATTTTTTTTGTTATTTTCATTAGTAAATTATTCTTGTTCAAATTCTTCTAATTCTCTCAAATTCATTTTAATCTTATGGATATTTCGATGATATAGTTTTCTGTACATCAAGGGAATTAACATTATTCCTGCTAAATATATTACTCCGGTATAAATAATAAACCACCAAATTATTTCTTTCCCGAATATCAACTTATAGTACAAAAAATACCAGATAGCCATGTAAACTATAAATACAATAATTCCATAAAATTCACATTTCTTGATGATACACTGATATTTTAATATTCTGGCATTCACCTCTTTCACTGTCATTGTTGAATAATCAATCCCTTTCAATAAACGATAAAGGTAGATCTCCAGAGGTTCCAGCAATAAGCATACCAACAACATAAATAACGGGCAAACAGGATAAAATCCTCCGGCTTCAAAAAACTTATACGAAAATAGACATATAAGTAAACCCAAAGGTATTATAATTATTGTATAAATCTTCGCTGTACGGATAAGTTTATCCAAAGCCGATTTTCCTTCATTTCTCAGCATCTTTTTGATCCTTGCATCACTTATTTGTTTTTGTTTTTTCAAAGAATCAACTTCTTGCCATATTTTTTTTATTTCTTCCAGATCCATTCTATCAATAATTTAGTGATTCGACATTTGTTTTAATTTCTCTTTCACACGGACCAGTTTTGTAGAAACATTCGTAACCGAAATACCCATGATCTCTGCAATTTCCTTTTGAGGACGATCCTCCAGATAAAGAAGGACTAGTGCTCGTTCCATTTTACCCAAACGATTGATCAAAGTATATAATTCCTTAACTACATCAGAATCTTCGGAATCATCTTCAGCCACAGCTTGAGTAATATTTACAAAAAAAGGACGTCTCTTTTCTTTTCGATAATACGACACACAAGTATTCAAAGCAACCCGGTATATCCATGTAGAGTATATACTTTCTCCACGAAAAGAAGGATAAGCCTTCCAAAGATTAAGGACTACCTCCTGGTACATATCTTCCAAACCAGTTTTTTCGTCAATATAAAAAGAAGATACCTTATATATAATGCGATTATACTGTCGCACCATATCCAGAAACTCTTTTTCTAAATCCTGTTTTTCCATTACTAAAAATTCAATTTATTCTATTAGTCGCAAATGTTGAAAAAAAATCACAATGGCCATGCATTTTTTTACAAAAAGATTATTTTCACAAGATTTTTTTGTATCTTTGCACCCAATTACAAAGAAAAAGATGAAGCTCGATCAGTACGACAACATAAATGTTTACAACATAACAATATATTCATTTCGATGAACAAATGCGTTGGTTTTTTAGCCAACGCATTTTTTTT
>JAVBUX010000046.1:0-7178 GCA_031554915.1 Bacteroidales bacterium
GGTTATCGTAGCATTGTCGCTTACCCCTATGCTTTGTGCTCAAATGTTGAGACAAACCAATACCCAAGGTAAAATTTTTGATAAACTTTATGCTCCGATACAAAGAGGATTGGATAAACTGGATATTTTCTATGAAAAAACGGTTAACTTGGCGGTAAGAAACAGAAAGAAGACCATGCTTGCCTGCTTCTCTATTTTCATTGTAATTATAGTTCTGTCTGGAATGTTTGTCAAATTCGATTTTATGCCGGCATCCGACAATAGTATGATTACAGTAGAAGCTTATCTCCCAACCGGAACAAGGATGGAAGTAACAAGAGCTACTGCACTAAAAATAGATAGTATTTTGAATGTTAAGTATCCGGAAATCACAGTTCGATCATTCAGTGTCGGACAGGCTGATGAAAGTAATAGCTGGGCAGCTATGCAGGCAAATGCTACTAACCTGATCAGCTACCGGTTACGTTGTTCGGATGTTGATCAACGCGATAAATCGATTTATGATATCTCAGACGAATTTCGTAAAGACCTGGCAAATATGCCGGAACTTTACAAATTCGTTGTAACCCCTGGAGGTAACGGAGGAATGATGGGAACCGGCGCCAGTACTGTTGACCTGGAAATTTATGGTTATAGTCTGGATGCAACTGACCGTCTGGCAGCAGAAATGAAGCAACGCCTGGCTAATGTTAAAGGTTTGAGAGACCTGGTTATCAGTCGTCAGGACTATCGTACTGAATATCAAATCGATTTCGACCGTGAAAAACTGGCGGAAAATGGTTTGAACTCGGCAACCGTATCAAATTACGTCCGTAACCGGATTAACGGTTTGATAACATCTAAATATCGTGAAGATGGTGATGAATATGATATTATCGTTCAATACGATGAAAAATATCGTCAATCCATTGAAACGATAGAAGATATTACTGTATATAATAATGTCGGAACCCCTATCAAGATCCGGGAATTAGGAAAAGTAGTGGAAAGAAGTTCTCTTCCCCAGATTGACAGAGAAAATCGCCAACGTGTCATCAAAGTACAGGGATCTCTTTACGGAGCCGCATTGAGTGAAGTTGTCACCGGGGTTAACGGAGTTATCGCTGAAATGCAGAAAGAAGGAAAAATCCCTACTGAAATAGGTATGAAAATCGGAGGTTCGTATGAAGATCAACAGGAAACGAACAGTGACTTAGGTATTTTAATGCTTCTTTGTGTAATTCTGGTTTATATCGTAATGGCAGCACAATTTGAATCATTAACATATCCTTTCATTATCGTATTATCTTTGTGTTTTGGTCTTTCCGGGGTACTCCTGGCCTTGATGATCACAGGACAAGCAATGAGCTTGATGGCCATGATCGGATTGGTAATGTTGATTGGTATTGTGGTGAAAAACGGTATCGTGTTGATCGATTACATCAACCTGAATCGAGAACGCGGTATGTCGATCGACAAAGCGGTTATTTCTGCAGGAAAATCCAGGTTGCGCCCGATCCTGATGACTACCGCAACAACTGTACTTGGTATGATCCCGATGGCTATCCCTAGAGGAGCCGGATCCGAAATGTGGCAACCTATGGGTATTGCAATTGTTGGAGGTTTGACCCTGTCAACTATACTTACTCTTATTTATGTTCCTTCACTTTATTCCATATTCGGAGCTAATGGCGTGAAGAGAAACAGAAGAAAATTCAGAAAATTATATAAAAAATGAAAGCAGTATTTATACCATACAATCAAGCTTACAAAGATCGTTTGATTGAAATATTTGACAGAATGAGTATCCGTGGTTTTACAAACTGGGATAGCATACAAGGTCGTGGAACAAAAAAAGGAGAACCTCATTACGGAGATCATGCCTGGCCTACAATGAATTCAGCTATCATTACAATGATTCCTGACGAAAAAGTAGATTCTTTACTGGAAAAAATCCATGAACTGGATATACTGACAGAAGCACAGGGAATACATGCTTTTGTATGGAATATAGAAAAAATGGTATAAGAAATACCTGAATGACAAACTAAAAGAAGCCGGTTTTCTGTTGAAAACCGGCTTCTTTTAGTTTACAAAAATTGGGCTCACTAAGGTTTGTTCATCAAAAAATCTACTTTTTTATTCAATAGCAAGCCCAATACGAATATATAAAGCCTAAACGAAGCCTATCAATATCCTGGGTTTTGTTCCAGTAAGTTATTTGATGCCATAATCCGTTCGGAAATAGGGAATCTGTTCATATTTGGATTATTTGATGGCGTATGATCCCACCATGATTCTGTTACATAAGCATCCCAACGGATCAGATCTGTACGACGACGAGCCTCACCAATAAACTCAATCATCCACTCATCCAACATACGATATTTATCCAAATTGGCAGCAGTAACCGGATTTGAGTCATTTCCATTCGCAAAATAACGTTTACGTACTGTATTAATCAAAGTAGCTGCTTCCGCTTTCTTGCCCGCACGTAATTCACATTCGGCCAATGTATAATAAATTTCTGTCAGGCGAATAAAAGGCACGTCAGGATTGTATCTGAGCAAACGATCAGTAAAGTTAGGTAATGGACTACGCTTTATCAATCTGACTCCTGAATTTTCCTCAGCAGTACCAATTGTGGACGGAAGATCATCAACTGTTGCATAATCTTTTCCTAATTTTTTGAAATAAGTTATCTGATCAACCATGGTGATCACTTCATTCTTATACTCACGAGCGCCAAGACAAGTTCCACCATCAATAGGATTCTCCAAACGACCTACAATAAACATTCCACGGTATTTTCCGCTTCCCAAATACACATATTGTTGTTTACGAACATCTGTATCCTCAAATTTAGCGTATGGACTACCTAATTTATAAGTATAACGTTGTCCATTCGGTTTTAATGAAGGCGTCATGCAATAAGAATTGTTTCCATTGGCATTATCCAGTTTACCCAGGAAATTACTGAGGTTGTAGTGACTCCAGTCTCCTCGGAATAATCCATCTGTTTCCAATTTGGCATTCTGACTTGGAACTGTCCAGATTATTTCCGAACAAGTTTCGTTCTGAAAACCAAAAATATTGGTCCAATCCTTTTCCAATTCATATTTTCCATACACTCCACTAATGATATCACGACAAATTGTAGCGCATTCTGTGTACATATCTTTTCCTATATAAGCTTTTGCGTTGAAATAAAGTCTGGCCTTCAATGCAGCACCTGCGGCTCTGTTAATACTTCCATTTTCCATGGCTCCCAATTCTGTTTTCAACGGTAAATGAGGAATACATTCAGTCAACAGAGAATCAATGAAATTAAATGTTTCCTGAGCGGTAGAACGTCCTTTTACTTCAGATTTAGTAGAAAGATAAAGAGGAACTCCTCCAAATAAATCCAACCCATCAAGATAGAATGACGCCACAAGAGCCTGTTGTTGCATCAACATAGACTCTTTCGTTCCTTTTGGGAATCCCATTGCATCAAAATTAACATATTTGTTCAAATCATCCAATGTATCCCATGCAAGAGCGACTCCCATACCGAATAGATACCAGCCATCATAAAGTTCACTCAACTGTGGTGTAAAAACATGATGATGGTATTGTTGAAAAACTCCACCATTATACCAGTCACTACCTCTGGTTGGAAGACACATTTCATCAGTTCCCAACTCCTGTAACTTCCATCTGTTTGCATTATGTGCCACATACCATCTCCAGTGAGTAAACGGGCGATAAAAACGTTGCCATACGTTCTCTTGAGAATCATAGAATGTACTCGGAACAGTCTCGGAATAATAAGTAGGTTCAACGCTACACCCAGCCAACATTGTAATCAATGTCAGCGACAATATATATTTAGATAATTTTCTAAGTATCATAGTTTTAAGTATTAAAATGTTAATTGTACACCTAAAGCATAAGAACGTGTTTGCGGATAAAGACCATCAAACCACTCGATTCCGACATTATCAAATCCGGTAACATTCACTTGAGGGTTTACTCCACTATATTTTGTGAAAGTAGCTACATTATTAACAGTAAGATAAAATTTTGCTTTGTCGGCAAATTTGGTGTATTTATTCAAATTCAAATTATAAGCAAGGTTGATATTTTGAATTTTAAGGAATGTGCCGTCTTCCAGAAAATAGTCACAAAGTTGTTTTTCCCCTTTAATATGTCCAAATTTTGTATATGAATCTTTCAATACATTCAGACCATCTCCTACATTTGGCAATCCCATATACATATTGATAGTATTATAAACATCGTAATCAATCCAGCTGGTAAGGGTCATTCCCAGACCCCATTGCTTATAAGTAAGATTATGTGTCCATCCCAACATCAACTTCGGCATGCAATTACCAACATATTGCTTGTCTTCCAACTTCTTATTTTTTGCAGGAATAACATCTCCTGCCTTATTGTATAATAAGAAATTACCTGCATCATCAAATCCTGCATGCTTCCAAAGATAGAAACTTCCGATTTCCACGCCTTCTTCAATACGAAGCGCATCTCCCGGGCTACCTGGAGCTGGGAATCCTGCATAATTATAGTATGTTTGATTTCCCCAGAGGGTTAATATCTTACTGGTATTATGGCTAAGAATCATGGAGGTACTGTAATTCCAGTCTTTAGAACGGATAATATCTCCTCCTATCTCAAATTCCCAACCTCTATTCTCCATGCTTCCGATATTCATAAACATAGTCTGCTCAACATAAGGAGGTTGTGAAACCTGAACATTAAAAATCATGTCCTCTTTCTTACGACGGTAATAATCAAATTTACCATACAAACGATCTTTGAAGAAAGAATAATCTATACCGATATTCCACTCGTGTTGTTCCTCCCATTTCAGGTTATCATTGATATTTCTTGATTTACCATACGATTTTGCCCAATTTCCGGTTGGCAATAACCAAGGCTGATCTGAACTATACATCGTTGCAGCATAAGTCGCTCCGAAACCATTGTTTCCGGTAACTCCATATCCGGCGCGAAGTTTCAAATCATTTATCCATTTCAAAGATTTCATGAAGTTTTCGTTTGAAATTCGCCAACCACCTGATACTGACCAGAAATCTCCCCAACGATTATTTATTGCAAATTTTGAAGATCCTTCATGGCGATAGGTACCTGTAGCCATATATTTATCTTTATATGAATAACTTGCACGAGCAAAATAAGCTGAGAGACGTTCTGTTATTGCCTTATTGGAACTCATTTCTCCCTGGCCGTCTTTCAGATAAGTACCATTATTCATGTCCCAGAATTGTACTTTGTCATTAGTAAAATTGTAGTTCCGCATATTGAAGTTCTCTCCGTTATGCTCAAAATAACTAAATCCGGCTACAGCATTGATATAATGATCGCCAAAAGTATTCAGATAAGTAAAATATCCATCCGAGTTGATATTTTCAGTTTTATCAAAACCTAAATATGCTTCTCCTGTGCGCTTATTTTGTACTTCAGTCTGATGATATCTGGAACGGAACGTATGATTTTCCCATTGGCGATAATCATAAGCAACTGTTTGCATATAAGACAATCCCGGAACCGATAATACATTCAGTTTAAATGAAACATCTGGAACAAACCATTTATCTGTACCTTCATTTGTATATAGTGCGGCATTAGCAATCGAGTTGTAATCAAGTGTTTCATTCAACCAAACATTATAACCGGTCTGACTATTAGTATCATACGGCGAACGTGTAGGATTGTTACGTAAAGCCTGTTGCATATTTGCCTTACTCTGATATCTTGTAGCCTGACGATAGTTAATGTGCATTCCTATATCCAGCCATCCTTCAAGCGTTTTAAAATCAGCATTAAAACGTCCGGCATAGTCAGTACGTTCATCAAACTTGACAAGACCTTTGTCATCCAACCACATAAAGGATCCATATAGATTTGCATTTTTTGTTCCTCCCTGAAGAGTCAGCATATATTTTTGAGATGTCGGATTATCTACAAGAGATTCGTCCCACCAATCCACATTAGAACCATAATCTGTTCCTCTTTTGTTAGCAACATACTCTTCTGCGCTAAGCATATCCGGTTTTCCATATGCATTTTTAAATGTCACCTCGCCAAGTAGGTTAACTTTTATTTTACCATCAGCATTTGCTTGTCCTCGTTTTGTCGTGATCAGGATTACCCCTGCAGTTGCCCGGGTTCCATAAATAGCGGCAGCAGATGCATCTTTCAAAACGTCTATCGACTTAATATCCTCTTGCATTACCGAACGAATGTCTCCTCCCGGGACTCCGTCAATCACAATAAGAGGATCTTTACCCGCGTTGATAGATGCAACTCCACGTAATTGAAGAGTATTTCCGGAATTTGGACTGTCAGTTCCAGATATAACCAAACCACTGACTTTTCCCTGCAAGGCATTTGCAATAGAGGAACCTCCTACCCCTATGGTAAGTTTATCTCCTGAAATAGAAGAAATTGAGCTGGTCACATGTTTCTTTTGTAAAGAACCATAACCAACAACAACGACTTCTTCCAACTGTTGTGTGTCTTCATTTAATTCGATATTTACGATTTCACGACTTCCTACAGCCACTTCCTTAGTAATATAACCAAGCATTGTACAAACAAGAACCGAATTTTCAGGAACAGACAGTGTATAATCTCCATTGACACCTGTTGACGTTCCTATTTTTTCATTTTTTACCTGAATTGTAACACCAGGCAATGTTTCACCGTTAGCATCCCTGACAACTCCGGTAATTCTTTTCATGTTCTGTTGAAGCTCTTCGGTAATAGAACCTGAATCGCTTTTCTTCAAAATAATGTGATTACCTTCCATCGTGTAATTAATATCTGCATCACCTAATACTTCATGCAGAACTTCTTTCACACGTTTGTTCTTTACATTTGCTGAAACTTTTTCAGAACCATTAATTTCATCATTATAAACGAATAAATAATCGGTTTGATTTTCAATTTCGCTCAGGAACTCTTCCAATGGGATGTTGTTCTTTCTAATATTCACTCGCGCATTCTGAGACACAGAGTTTTCTGCCATGGCACAGAAAGCACATAGAAAAAGCAAAAAAGTGGATATTTTCATAATTTTAAAAATTTGTTTAATTTGCTGTTTTTGCGGCAAATAAATCTCCAACAAAGAATTTTTCTTCATACCTTTGTAATGTTAATGATTAATACAG
>JAVBUX010000154.1:0-10669 GCA_031554915.1 Bacteroidales bacterium
ATGAGTTCTTCCCATCCAGCCTATATCCCAGTTGACTCTCGCAAAGCCATAATACGGATGAGAAAATGTTGATTTAGGGCACCATGATGTATTGAAAAAATCTTCTGTACCGGTTCCCAGTATCGACGGCATCTTTTCTCCATCGATAAAAATCATATCATCTCCTTCGCCATACCACATTGGGGACGGACATTGTACATAATAATTGATACCGATAAAATGTCCCTCTCCTTCTATATTTGCAAATATATAGTTATTTTTACCATCTGTGTTATTCTGTTGTTGTCCGACAATTCCCCATTCTGTTTCTCCTTCAGGAAGCGCTTCTGTAGTCTCATGATTATACCAGGCGTGAAAACGACCCATATCTTTAGGCAGTTTATCCATTTCCAGATAATCGACAAAGTAGAATAATTTTTCTAAAACCACATCTCCCTGATTTTCTATTTCAATACGTGCGCCTTTCTCAAATGGCATGGTAAAATAGGAAACCATACTTGTTCCGTTTCCAGGTCCGACTGCAAGAGGAAGCGATGCGTATTCGTATTTTTCGTCCCAGCCATTCCCAAAGAATGCAGCTAAAGGCGCTTCCACAGACGGATTCTCCGAACCATCCCAATACATTCTCAGGACGAGATTGTTCCTGTTCAATTGATTAGGAGCTATTGTCATCCAGATATGATTGATGATTCCTGTTCCTTCTATTTTGATCTGATATTTTTCTCCCGGTTTGATATTTGAAATCCAATCCCCATTATTTCCAGATTTATCAACCGAACTTATTCGTTTATTTCTCAACTCTTTTTTAATGGATGCCAGATTCATCAATTCGCCCAAATTCTGATTTTGAGCCATTGATGAGGTCAATGCTATAAGTATTGAGATTGACAATAACAGTATTCTTTTGTTTTTCATTTCTATCTATTTTATTTTTTGAAAATATAATTTTCATCTAAAGATGTGGATTCTCTTTCCAAGCCATCCATCCAGGTTATTGGAGCTATTTTCAGTCCGTAATCCCCTCCGAACCAACCTACACTGCTGATATAATCGCGACCATTAGCATCACGTATTATTTCCGAAGCTCGGCAATCAAATATTTCGGCAATCATATTTTCATATTTGAATGAAAACGGATCCTGACTACGATAAACATCAAGATGTCCTCCATCACAGAGAAACATGTAGTACCAGGCACCTCTTCTAACAATAAAAGGAGATTCTGTCGGTCCTCCGAAAGTTCCGGTTCGAGGATGGGTAAATACCACTCTGCGGTTTTCCCAATGCAACAAATCTTTACTCGTATAAGCCGCAATAATGTGATTTCCGCCTTCAGGTTTACTATTGGCAGTATAATACATGATCCATTGATCTTTATCTCTTATTACCATCGGATCCCGGGCATCAAAACCATCGGTAAACAATGGATTCCCCTTATATCTTTCCCAGGATTTCAGATCTTTGGACGTATATAAATTAATTTGATAAGATTCATGCGCCTGCGCACCTTTCTGTGAGCCGGCACAAACATACATATAGTAAGTTCCTTTATGGAAAATACAATGTGGAGCCCACAATACAGATTCTTTATAATTATTAAAATCAGCGGTCAATGCGTAAGGATGAATTTTCCACGGTGTCTGAAATAAACTATCGGCAGAAATATGTAACAAATTCAATCCCGGATCACTGATATAATCCATTTCTCGGGCATGAGTGATACCGATAACATGCCACTTATTCTCTTTTTGATCATAAATAAATGTATGATCATTTATACACCAGGGATCGACTTCCACTCCCCATTTCGGATCGTGTACCTCTTTAAACACCCCTATTTTGAAATATTCTTTATCAAAAGAAATTCCTTTTGGTTCTTCAGCCAAAACAAATACCGGAAGAAAGATTAAACACAATAATAATTTTCTCATAATGACCATACTTTTAATGCTTTTCATTTAGGATGATGAAGTCCTGTTCAAAAAACCGGATAAAATCGGCTTTTCCAGGATCTTCATTTTTCGGCACACAATAAACACTTCCCCCATTACTCCAAAAGGCTGCATACGACAAATATTGATGTGTTTCAGACAGTACATCCAAAATATAATTCATCCGTTGCAAATCTTTGGGTTTTATTTCATTATTTCTATTGATAAAATAACCTGTTTCAGTTAGCGCTGCCAGTTTGTTCTTCTCTTTTGCCAATTCTCCGACTAATTCTATTCTACGTTTCGCAGCCTGACTTCTTTTTTCGTCATACTTAAAATCTTCATAATCATCAAAGCCCAGTATATCCACATAATCATCTCCCGGATAACGTTTTAAGTAATCTTCGCGGGTTTTAAACTTGACGTCAGGAGAAAATGCGTATAAAATATTATGTACCTGCAGACTATCTCTCAGGTAATGAACCATAAACTTCCATACAGATTTGAATTCATCGGGAGTATTGTAATTAGCACCCCACCAGAACCATTCTCCATCAAATTCGTGAAACGGACGAAAAATAAAAGGCACCAAATTTCCGTCCTTATCTTTTATTGATTTTGAGAATTCGGCAACTTTACGTAAATCTTTCTTGAAAATTTCATGTCGTTCTCCTCCTTCCAAAATCGATTTGAATGATTTTTCTTTAAGTTCGTTCGTTGGTAATTCCTTTGTATAAAATGTTTGTTGAGTATAAGGATCATTGTAATGCCAACACATGGTTACGATCAGTCCCCGGGCATCGGCTGCCACAATGTTCTCTCTGATTTCATGTTCCCTGATCCTATGCCAACTTCCTTCTGTATTATTTACATTGGTAATAAACATAAAATCATAACTAACAACAGCCGGCAATTTTCCTGTCAGATTAGAAATATGGCTAACCACATTCTTTCCACCTTCCATACTCTTTGCCTCTTCCATCCACACGCCATCATGTTGTCCGATCATCATGCCCTCTGCTTTTCGTTGGTGCATTTTTGTCCAAAGAGCGGACGTCCTTCCCGAAAGGGAAGGATCGACCGTAGGAATCTCTTTGGCATTCAACATACCATTATTCTGCAAAAAAGCAGTGAGCATGATTGCGGACAGCAGAATTGTCAATCTTAATTTCATCAATCCTATTCCGGTTTTTTATTTTTTCTTCAAACCTCTGAAGCGATGGAATTGATAAACATTTTCAACAGTCGGAGAATCTTCATTCTTCGGATCCTTTTTCTCTATTCTGGTAAAATTCAGATCCAAATAGATAGAATCAGGATTCAGAGTACTGCGATATCCATTATTGCGGATGTTAAATATGCTATCCTGACTCAGATTCAGCATATTAGATCCTAATGTCTGATCTAATGTGAACAATCTGTCATTCCCTTTCTTATGAGCCTGAATACCTTCAGCTTTTATCGTACGTTTTAAACCAAAAACAGGGATATTCTTATAGGTAATATTGATTGTACTCCAACCAGCTTTATCCAATGTAAGATCGACCATCATAGAGTCTCCTCGTGCTGTATTTGTAATTACAGAATTTGAGTAATTCATCCATCCTGTATAGTTTCCTGTTAAATCGGAAGCATAATCCACAACCGTTTTTTCAGTTCTTTTCAATACATTCTGAACCACTTCATTATCTCCCCACATCTGTTGTAACACCAAGGTGTCTTTCTCTGCTCTTACAATCTCTGGATTTACCGACAAATAAGGAATCGCATAGTAATCGATAAACAGATTTTTTCCGTCAATTCTCCAGTTGGCCTGCGAAATTGCACGATCCAATTGCAAGCAGGGGTTATTGGATGTTACGATACCATCTGCATGGAATTCATATAGTTGATCGTATATACACTGCTCATCCGGACCAATTTCAACGCGTTTGCCATTCTTGATTCGATGATCAAACTCCCATTTTCCGACAATGGCAGAATTTTCAAATACATTCTTCTCATCTTCTTCACAATTCATGAATAAAAATATGCTAAAGAATGTAAGCGTGAATAAAAATATTTTTTTCATTTTAATATTATTTATCGTTGATATTTTAAATCGTTTATCAATTTATAGGAGCAAGACGAACATTATCTATACAAATGAAAAGGTCATTCTGAGCCGGCCCAAACATCATAAAATCCCGATTGAACCATTTTGTAAGAAGCTGCTCTGTGACTCCATCCATTGATTTTCCTTTTCCATCCTGGTCTTTCAACTCTTTAAAAGGAATCCGAATTGTCTGCCAGCCATCAGTTTTAAAAGCAACTCCAGTGTGAGGTTTCCAAAAGTAATTGAATCCGTCCCATGAAATTCTCAATGGCACGTTCGCCCAGTCTTTTGGCACATTAACCTCCATTACCATCTGTATATTAGAGACATCTCCTATTAGAGGAGTCAAATCTTTGACTCTGAAAAAGTCTCTCAATGGAGCGTTATCATAAGCTCCCCAAGGACCTCCCCAATAATATGCTGGATAATTACCTTTGAATACACAATATTTTCCGGAAATGGAATCAGGATATCCAATCTGACCTAAGCCATCTGTGACTTCCATAGACCAATGTCCTTTCTTTACATTAAAATCTAAGAAGATATAGCGGTCATCTCTGTAGTAGCCTGGTACTTTTCTATCAACCACAACCTGTTCTTCTTTATCTTTTCTGTAAAGATGAATATTCGCTCCCGGTTTGATGTCCATAGGCACTTTAAAACTTAGTTGTTTACTGTTAACGATTGTTACTCCTAATTCTTTTCCATCAATATTCAACCAAGCTCCTTTAGTAGAATCAAGTTGATAGATATCAAAATTTTCACCTGTAATATAACCTGTATATCCAGGTTTTACATATTCATTCAATAAACCGGTTATAACCAGAGGAGGAATATCTATCGGAAAATCTTTTATAGCTGTACCTTGAGCGGTAACTACCATGATTTTATTCGTTATTTCTTTTGGAGCATAACGAGGGACACAGACACTTATTCGCTTAGGAGAAACATAAACAGCTGACATATCAACTTTTACGTCGTTAAAAATAATCTCCTGCACATTATAGAAATTGGAACCATCAATGAATATCCAATCACCCAATGCACCTTCCTCCATATTTTGGTCTCTCATTACATCCACAGCATTTCCATCCACCACTTCCGTTACTTTTACTGATTGTTTGATGGAATCAATAACAGGAAGTCCATAATCTTCTTTTTCCTCGCAAGACATGAAAACTGTTATCGCCAAAAATAATATTAAATATATATTCTTTTTCATGATTGTATTATTATAAATTACCATCCGGGATTATCTCCTTGTATTTCCGAATTTCCGTTCAACTCAGACAGTGGCAAAGGGAATAAAAGATTTTTCCGTTCTCTTGACTTCCTGATTTCTTTATCGCTCTCCATTTTGTTCATTACCTGCAGGTAAATTCCCCATCTTATCAAGTCCCATCTTCTGACTCCTTCGAGTGCAAATTCACGGGATCTCTCCTCCAGAATGAAAGATCTGAGTTGTTGTTTATCCATCACTTCTCCGGATATCAACGAGGCTTTAGATCTTGCTCTTACCACATCAACCATTTCTTTTGCTTTAGCCGGATTTCCTAATTCATTTTCAGCCTCAGCCAGCATCAAATGAACAATCGGATACCTCAAGAACGGGTAAAAATAATCTCCCTGGTCAACTCCTACTTTTCCTGTTACAGCATGGAATTTTGTCAAACGAACCAATGAATTCTCAAATACCATATCTTTTTGTCCTGGGAAAGACTCGGCTAATCTCAAGCTGTCTTCTCTTGGGTAAAAAGAGTACCAGGGTTGTCCCTTCAACGGACTGTCCCAACCGATCAGCTGCATTGAATACAAATGTCTTACACCATATTTTGCACGGTCGTCTTTATTATGTTCAAATAGTCTGTACCAATGATGGTTCATTCCATAATAGCATCCTCTCAACAGATCATATCCATTACTTTGGTATATTTCTCCATTAAATCCATAAGAAAACGGATTCCTTAAAGTCGCCATATCCAAATTGGCTTGTAACTGCCAGATAAATTCAGCTCCATTACGGCTCGACAAATCCCAGACATCCATATAGTTACTATACAACTTAAATCCTCCAAATCGGATAATACTGTCGCATAATTCTTTCACACGGGTATAGCAAACTTGAGGATCAAAATCATATCCGTCCAGTTTTTCTTTTTTATGTGTATAAGACGTAGGTTGATCGATTAGTGAATATTGATTATTGTCTTTTCTCCATAACGGACCTCCTTTTACTGTCACTTCAGTTCCGGCAGGCATTGAACCGGATGCCATGGTGCAGTACACCTGAGCCAAGACTGTTTTTGCCGTATATTTGGAGATACGACCAAGTTTATAATTGGAGTTACTCTTTTCATATAGTAAATCACCCGCTTTATTCAAACATTCAATTGAGTAATCGAAAACTTCCGATATCGGTTTGCGAGGACGGTTATATTCTTTAGGAGAAGCGGCTCTTTCTTTGTAAATAGGCACAGGACCGTAAGCTCTTACCAGATCGAAATAAGCCCAACCTTTCAGAAACCATAACTGACCTAACATATTACCTTTTTCATCTTCTTTCAGATTTTTCATCTCACTGATTTTTTCGATAGCGAAATTACATCTCTGAATTAATGCATAACGTCCAGTCCACCAGTTGTCCAGCCAACCATGATCTCCTGCAAAGTTTCCGGATCCGTATTCTTTCATAGACCAGATTCCGGCAGTGATATGATCACAATCGAGTTCCGAAACATAGGTATATTTTCCATAGAGAAAAAAGTCTCCTCCGTTTAACGTAGCAAGAGTACCATTCAGCAATAAATTTGCAGATTCTTCTGAATCGGTTAAAACACCGGCTAACATATCAGAATATACTTTTTCTTCTAAAACATCCTGGCACGATAAAAAAGAAAACATGCAGGATATCAACAGTATATATAAAAAGTTTTTCATATTCCTAGATTTAATAATTAAAATGTTACTCTTGCTCCTAAAGCCACTGAAATATGAGTTGGATATGTAGTATAGTCAACACCTCTACGAGAAGCATCTGATCCAAAAGAATTTACATCCGGATCGAACCAACGGTATTTAGTCCATGTCCACAGATTCGAAGCATTCGCAAACAATTGAATATTGGAAATAAATGGAACCGGATTCCGGAAATTATATCCCAAATTAATATTTCTCAACTTGATATAAGAAGCGTCTTCCACAAATCTATCAGTAAATTTAAATACCCGGTTATAAGTGTTGCTTGGCTTAGGGAAGCTTGCTTCTGTTGTCCGGTCAGGTGTCCAACGACCTTCAAAAGCAAATTTAGGAATATTTCCCCATCGCAACATCGACACATTCCTGTATAAATTAAGATTAACGATATCCGCACCCATACTACCCTGGATAAAGAAACTGAAAGTTAAATTTTTCCAATTAAAGTTATTGGTAATACCGAACTGATAATCCGGACTTGCGTCTCCGATGATTGTTCTGTCTAATGTAGTAATTGAACCGTCTCCATCCAAATCTTTATATTTCTCTTCTCCGATCAGAGCTAATCTTCCTGCATCCGTCATGTCCGGACGTTGATTTGCGGGGTCTGCTCTGACTTCAGCTTCATTATCATAAAAACCTTCACTCTTATATCCGAAAATAGTTCCTATCGGATGACCGTTTCTTTGTAAGAATACCTGATCCAAGCCATAGTATAGTCCTAATGCATATTGATCGCCTTCTAATCCGCCTATAGAGTTTCTATTCCATGATATATTTGCATTTACATCCCATTTAACAGGAGTTTTTGCTAAGATTTGAGCTTGTAAACTAAGTTCCAATCCTTTGTTAACAACATATCCGGAATTATTCATAATACGTTGATATCCTGAGCTTGGAGGAAGTACCACAAATTGAAGAAGATCTGTCGTCTTTTTATAATATAAATCGGCAGTGAAATTAAGTCTGTTATTAAAAAATCCCATATCAAGACCTATGTTTGTCTGGTCGGTGGTTTCCCACAACAAATTTTTATTCAACGGTCCTTTCCATGGATCTTCGGCATATCCAGGTAATATTGTTGATCCTATTGCTACGTGGGAAGGTGCCAATACCTCCTGAGTCTGATAGTTCGGAATCGATTGATTTCCGGTCTGTCCGAAACTAAAACGAGGTTTCAACATGCTAAAGATGTTCAGTCTCTTGATAAATTCTTCCTCAGAAGCTCTCCAGGCAAGTGCAAACGAATAAAAGTCGGCGTACTTGTTACCTGTCGCAAATCTGCTGGAACCATCCAAACGACCTGACACTGTAAACAAATAACGATCTTTTAAAGTATAATTGACACGTGCCAAATAGGACATAATATTTGAACGCCCTCTTCCACTCCACAACTCTTTAGTTAGCGGATTCATAGAGGTGCCCATGTTATACATCAACAAGAAATCGTTCGGAAAATCAGTGGCTCTCATTCCCTTATTTCCATAGTTAAACTCCTCATAAGTAAAAGCTCCGATCGCATTTAATGAATGATTTTCATTAAATTTCTTGTTAAAAGTCAACAAGGTTTCACTTGAAATATTATCATTCCAATAATCAGACTGAGAACCTTCTCCGTTATTTTGATATCCCGCTCTCGTTTTACGAGTGTAATAAGCCTCTCTTTCAGAATAATTATAACCATATCCGAAAGTTTGTTTCAGTTGAAGATTCTTTGTAAAGTCGATCAACATATATGCGCTCAAAGTAATATTTTTGCCTGTCGTATGATCCTGTAGTTCACGCACTCCCAAATAAGGGTTCGTTCCAAATTCATATCTATCGCTATTAGGATCCATCGTAATCGGATCAAAAACAGGAGCGGTAGGTGCATAATAAAGAGCATCACGGATAATATTATCGGATTCCCAGTTTGCTACGGCAAAATTAGTTTTGGAAGTAGTGAAATTGATGTTTGTTCCTACTTTCATGAAACTTCGCACATTCCTGTTAATATTAGCTCTTAGGGATGCTCTTGAATAGCCTGTACCATATAATGTACCCTGTTGGTCGAGTAAGCTTCCTGATACATAATGGTCTCCTTTTTCGCTTGCGCCAGAATAGTTGAGCGTATATTCCTGACTGAAATTTTGTTGTACAATTTCATCCAGCCATTTAGTTCCGCCATTCATATAGCCATCTTTAAAATCTTGAGGAGAAGGATTGTAGGTATAATTTCCTTTTACTTTATCCCATACCCATTGTCCACCGAATTCCGGTCCATAATAAACATACCCTTCGTATGTCTGGTGGTTTCTTCTTCTTTCATTTGCATAAACGGCATAATCGTGTCCATCCAAAAACTCTACATTATTCCTAAATTGGGATATTGTATAGTTTGCACTGACCTGGATCTGATCTTGTCCCATTTTACCTCTTTTAGTGGTTATTAGAACAACACCATTTGCACCACGGGAACCGTAAAGTGCTGTTGCAGAAGCATCTTTCAGAACTTCGAGAGACTCAATATCCTGAGGATTGAGGAAGGACATCGCATTTGCCGGACGACCACCACCTCCACCAGGAGCTTTCATTGGAGCTTCAAAAGGAACGCCATCAATAACAAACAAAGGTTCTGTATTCGATGTAAAAGAGTTAGCTCCCCGTACTTCGATACTTATCGCAGATCCGGGAGCTCCATCTGTTTGTATTACATTCACACCGGCAATACGCCCTTGCAATGCCTGGTTGATACTCACCGGATTGGTTTTCAATACGTCTTTCGTATTCAAGCTACCTACAGCTCCAGTCAAATCCCGTTTTTTCACATGTCCATAACCAATAACTACAATTTCGTCCAGTTCTGATTTTGCCTGAAGTTTGACATCAATTGTCTTGTTATTTTTGACAGCGACTTCCATCGGTTCCATCCCCACATAGGAGAAGATCAGCACATCTCCTGATTTGGCAGCAATAGTATATTTACCATCATTACCTGTCACAGCAGAAACTGAAGTTCCTTTTACATTTACGAGTACACCTATTAACTCAGAATTATCAGATGCATCGATTACAATTCCCGTCACTACATCCTGTTGCGCAAAAAGAGAAACACTGCACATCAGGAAAAAGCTCAGAAAAATTAAAAATGAATTTCTCATACAGATTAGATTAAAAGTCAAACATTATTTATAAATAGCTCCATAAGCATCACAAGCTCTGTAATCGCAACCCTCGGAATCAGATCCGAATGATGCCCAAGCAGAAGGTCTGAAGATCTTTTCTTCTTCCACATTGTGCATACAAACCGGAATACGTAAAGCTGATGCTAAACTGATAAGATCCGCTCCAATATGGCCATAACTGATAGCTCCGTGATTAGCGCCCCAATAATTCATTACAGAATATACATCTTTGAAACGGCCTTCTCCTGTCACTCTTGGAACAAAGAATGTGGTTGGCCATGTTTTATCCGTACGTTTGTTGATGATATCGAATACCTGGTCCGGCATACGGGTAGTCCAACCCTCAGCGATTTGTAATACAGGGCCTAAACCTTTTACCATGTTCAAACGAGACATCGTTACGGGCATATTTTCTACCGTCAAAAATTGAGAAGAGAAACCTCCACCTCTGAAATACTCACAATTAGCAGGATACCATGTTGTTACATCCAACATTTTATTAACCT
>JAVBUX010000054.1:0-4473 GCA_031554915.1 Bacteroidales bacterium
TTTCTACTTTGGCTGAATCGATTTTTTCTTGATCGAAGTTGATCAAATAAACGGTTTTTCCATCAAAATCGTCTCCGGAAAAACTCCCGGTAACGTTGAACGCCTGTTTATCGGCACAAGAAGTGGCTAACAAAAGCACAATAAAAGAAAGAAAAAGAGAATGTTTCATATTTGATATTTTTAAAATAAACACTGGATAATTATATAACTGATTTTGAGGAGATTTGTTGTTTGTTATGGATGCTACGACTTATCTTTTCGTATAATTCCTGTTTGTCTTTGTCGCCTTCCAGCAGTTCAAGTTGTTTATTGATGACTTCTTGATCGTACCTTATGGCAGGGCCGGTTTGGGCTCTCTCCGGAGTTATTTCTTCAATTTTAGAAGCAGTCTCACGGATAAGAGGTTTTAAAGATTCCCAGTTTAAGCTTTGTTGTTCTAATATTTCTGATGCCAAAGAATACATGTGGTTTGAGAAATTACAAGCAAAAACAGCCGCTAAATGATAATATTTCCTTTTTTCGGATGATAAAGAAGCGACTTTTCCTGAAAAGCCCTGAGCAAAATCCATGAGTATTTTTTCGTCCTGATGTTGTTTTGCTTCTATGAAAACCGGAATATCATTGAAGTTTGTTTTTCGGTGTTTGCTGAACGTTTGTAACGGATAAATCACTCCGTAATGTTCCGTATAAGTTTCGAAAATTGAAAGAGGAAGACTGCCTGCGGTATGCACCCAGATTCCTTCTGTCTTGGGGAAAGTCTTCAACAATTCGGAGAGGGCGTCATCTTTTATCGCGAATATGTAGAGTCCGGCATTGGTAGGAATGTCTTCCAGTATATTGGTATAAGGAACGTTTAATAATTTTCCCAATTCCTCAGCTGAATCGAGGGTTCGGCTATATATACTCAGGATTGGGTATCCGTTTTTTTTTAGACAGATTCCCAATTGTGTTGCCAGATTCCCGGCTCCAACAAGAACTATTTTAAGCTTATTCGTCATATCGATAAGTTTCTACATGGATTTTTTCCCATTGCAGATCTTCTTCACTATGTGGCTTGCCTGGTTTTTCTTTGTGTCCTACGGCGATGATGCAGCCTACATACATTTGTAAAGGGATATTCAGTAACTGACGTATGTAGTCTTCGGAATCCTGACCGGATTCGGTTTCACGGCCACGAATTTGTACCCAGCAGCTTCCGAGTCCGAGGTCTTCGGCTTGTAATTGGATATAAGTGGCAGCTATAGAGGCATCTTCAATGTATGCCCCACTTTGCATTGGATCAGTTAGAACAACGATAGCCAATGCGCAGTTTTCCACAAAAGAGCATCCGCTACTTTTGCAGTGTGCCAATTTTTTGAGGGTTTCTTTGTTTTCTATCAGGACAAACTGCCATGGGGTGCTGTGTTTAGAGGACGGAGACATCAATGCCGCTTTCATTATTTGCTCGACTTCATGTGGTTGCAATGCCTCTTCTGTATATTTTCGGATACTTCTTCTGGTAGTGATTAGTTCTGAGAAATTGTTCATGATTTTGCTTTTTTTGAGCGAAGCTCTTACTTTTTGATTTCTACTCTTTTTGTAGCCTCCAGGTTGCTATTTCGATACTCCACTTGTTTTACAGTATTTTCGGCTAGTTGTATAAATGCTTTTCCTGTGATACTATCCTGGTTTAGCGCAACAGGTTCGCCTTTGTCTCCTCCTTCACAAATACTTTGTACGATAGGGATTTGTCCCAGGAGTGGAATGTTTAATTCTTCGGAAAGGCGCTTGCAGCCTTCTTTGCCAAAGATGTAATATTTATTTTCCGGGAGTTCAGCTGGGGTAAACCAAGCCATGTTTTCAACCAGACCGAGGACCGGAACATTGACTTTTTCTCCGGTAAACATACTAATTCCTTTGCGGGCGTCTGCCAGTGCGACTTCCTGAGGAGTACTCACAACAATTGCTCCGGTGACAGCCAGTGTTTGAACCAAAGTAAGATGAATGTCGCTGGTTCCCGGTGGAAGATCCAATAGGAAGAAATCAAGTGCACCCCAGTTAGCATCGGCAATAAGTTGCTTTAGAGCGTTGCTCGCCATGCTTCCACGCCATACCACAGCATCGTTTTTATTGACAAAAAACCCGATTGACAGCACTTTCACTCCGTAACTTTCCACTGGGATGATCAAGTCTCGTCCACCGATTTGTTCCAGGTGAGGGCGGGATTCCTCCACATTAAACATCTTAGGAACAGAAGGGCCGTAAATATCTGCATCCAGTAATCCCACGTTATAACCCATTTGTGCTAAAGCTACAGCCAGGTTGGCGGCAACAGTACTTTTTCCAACACCTCCTTTACCGGAAGAAATGGCAATGATATTTTTAACCTGAGGTAATAATTTTTCCGGTTCAGGGCGAGCCAGTTGTTTGGATCGGGCTTCAATATTACCTTTGATTTCTACCTCTTCTCCCACATAAGTCAGAATGGCTGTTTCTGCGGATTTGATTATCGATTTGATAAAAGGGTCGTTTGGCTTTTCAAAAAGGATAGAAAAACTGACATGATTGCCATTGATATGAATATCGTCTTCAATCATTCCCATCTCCACAATGCTTTTGCCTGTGCCGGGATAACGTACATTTTGTAAGGCGTCGAGAATTAATTTAGGATAAATTGCCATATTATTTCATTTTTTCATTCTTACTTCGTTTGCTTCTGTTAAAACTTCGATAACTATCTAATTCGATTTCTACTTCGGGTTCAAGGTATGTTTCCCGTGAATCGCAAATGAATTTGATATACTTGATGTTTAAACCACGATCGAGCCATTGTTGTTCGTAAAAAGTCTGAATTGAAAGTATTTCATCAGCCAGGTGGCTGTGGTACAAATCATCAGTTTGCACAAGAGCCTGAAAATGATTGACTTTAACCATTTCGCAGGTGTAGGTGTACATGAAATTACTGTCGGTTTTGAGATGAATAAGACCGTTATTGTCAAGTACTTGCCTGTAAAGTTTCATGAAACGGGTGGATGTCATCCGCTTATTGAGCTTACTCATTTGGGGATCCGGAAAAGTGATCCATATTTCCGACACTTCTCCTTCCTTGAAAAAGTAGTTAAGCAATTCGATGTGTGTTCTCAGGAATGCTACATTGCTCATGTTTTCTTGTATGGCCTGCTTTGCTCCTGTCCACATACGGGCACCTTTAATATCGATTCCGATGAAATTTTTTTCCGGGAATAATCGACCTAATCCAATTGTGTATTCTCCTTTTCCACAACCTAATTCCAAAACGATAGGGTGATTGTTTTTAAAAAACAATTCATTCCATTTTCCTTTCATTTCGAAACCTTTTTCTTGTAATGCGGCAAATGGATATTGGAACACATTGGAAAAAGTTTCCATTTCTCCGAATTTTTGTAGTTTATTTTTTCCCACTTTTACCTGTTTTTAGACTACAAAATTAAGATAAATTCCATTTGAGACAAAAAGAGGAGAGGAAAGCTTGGAAATATAAAGAGGAAGATCTAATTTTTATCTAAAAAAATTTCTGCATATTGGGCAGAATTAACTCCATATTGTTTTATTATTCTTGTGAATTCATTGAGCCCGACTTTAAGAAACCGGATGTTATTTTTAGGAACAATCCGTAACTCTCCGCCACTTAATCCTCCTTCGCTTATGAATACAGTATAAAAACTGTCGCTCTCGCTAGTTACATAGCAGAGGGAGAATGAACTCCCGTCTTGTAACAGTGCAGGACGAAAGCTACCTTTCCCTTTTATGCCTATCTCAGTTCCGAGAAGTGATTTTATCAAGTTATAAATAGGAATTTTAGAGAGAATTTTTACCTCAAAACTTTCTATTTGTTTTTTTATAAAAGGGCTTTTGATAATAATTCCGGCCAGGTATCCGAGCAATACCATAATAATTGTCGATATGATAATAAGGCTGAACATCCCTGTAATTTTGGAAATATGTAATTTGTTTTCTATCCCGATTACCAAAGGAGAAATAAAATGGTGTAATTTTTCCAAAAGGATGATTGTCATGATTAGAGGGAAGAGGAGCCCCATGTAACCATTGATGATTATAGATACAATTTTCTTCATATTGAATTATTAGATTTTTTTTATAAAACGGTTTTTAGTGAAAAAAGTTTTTTGATTTTTGGCACGATTTTTTCATAATTCAAAAATAATTACATACATTTGTAGCGCATAATTGCAAAGCACAAACACAATAACTACATTTAGGAATATTCTCAATGACAATCTCTCTAAACAGGATTTTTTTATCAGATTTGTTCAAATTTAACACTTTAAATTTGGGTGAATCGATGTTTATATTAGAGAGAGAGAGAGAGAGAGAGAGACTCATGTAGCCTCTCGTGCGCGTCAAGATAATCATAATTTTTTAATTTACAACTATATAGCCTGTTTGGATTCATTGAATTCAGACAGGTTTTTCTTTTTAATTGCCGGTCTCCCC
>JAVBUX010000319.1:0-4964 GCA_031554915.1 Bacteroidales bacterium
TAACCACCTATTATTATATAATTTTATTTTAACATATTGAGTTATTAAAATATTTAATTAATTATTGTGTATATTAATAATAATATTTATTTTTGCGAATAAGTTAGCGAAATAAATTAATATATACATGAAACTCACGCCTACAGAAAACAGGGCGACTTCGCTTGATGCGCTTAGGGGATATGCCATATTAACGATGGTACTGTCCGGTACAATTGCATTTGGAATATTACCAGGGTGGATGTATCATGCGCAAACGCCGCCACCGACCAATGCATTTAATCCCGAAGTCTTCGGAATTACTTGGGTTGATTTGGTTTTTCCTTTCTTTTTATTTTCGATGGGCGCTGCATTTCCTTTTTCGATCGGACGAAAACTTGAAAAAGGAGAAGCTACCTGGAAAGTATTGTTAAGCGGCTTACTTCGGGGATTGAAACTGGCTTTCTTTGCTATTTTCATACAACACATGTATCCCTGGGTTGTCAGTAACCCTCAGGACTACAGAGCCTGGCTGACTACTTTATCGGCATTTGCATTGATGTTTCCCATGTTTATGCGCCTGCCCTGGAAAATGGAAACATGGTTGAGATATACGATTCAGGCTGTTGCTTATGGAATCGCTATCTGCATGTTACTTACAGTTAGGTATGCCGACGACCGTGTATTTAGTTTAGGATTCAGCAATATCATCATTTTGGCATTAGCCAATATGGCGATATTCGGAACATTAGCTTATGTGCTTACATGGAAAAACAAGAGGTTGAGAATCGCTATTCTTCCATTTATTATGGCTATTCTTTTAGGAGTCACAACAAATGCTGAATCATGGAATGCGACCGTGTTTAATTATTCCCCCCTACCCTGGCTGTATTCGTTCAGATTCTTAAAATATTTATTTATCATCATACCCGGAACCATTGCGGGAGAATATTTGTTCGATTGGATAAAATCATATCGTCCGGCTGAAAAAAATGAAGTTGCCGGAGAAAAAAGAAGCGCTTTATTCCAATTATTTATTTGTATGGGATTGATCTTATTTAACTTGTATGGATTATATACCAGACAGTTGATATTAAATCTTTGCGTCACGACCGTGTTGCTATTGATCGGATATTGGAGTCTCGGATTCGCTCATACAACTACAACAAAACTTTGGAAAAAGCTCTATACTGCCGGTTTTTATTTGTTGTTGTTGGGACTCTTTTTTGAAGCTTTTGAAGGTGGAATACGGAAAGATCATTCTACTTATAGTTATTATTTCGTGACTTCAGGTCTGGCTTTCTTTGCATTGATCATTTTTTCTGTCCTTTGCGATTACTTCAAATGCAGGAAGAGTACGGCTTTCCTTTCTATGTCGGGACAAAATCCAATGATAGCATACGTCGGTTCTTCCATGGTTATTCAACCTCTTCTGCATATTACACAAATATATCCTTTATTGGATCGTATGTCTGATAGTCCATGGCCGGGATTTTTCAGAGGTGTAATTATTACGGGTCTTGTAACATTAATGACAATGTTTTTCACAAAAATCAAGTGGTTTTGGAGAACTTAAAACTGGTATAACTTTTAATTGAAAATCATGAAACACCATTTTTTGTATATTTTAATTGTAATGTTCGCTTTTTCTTTTCATTCTTGCAAGAAAAAGGAAGAGGTAAAGCAAATAGATGTTCTGGTTATCGGAGGAACGACAAGTGGTACTTCTGCCGGAATTCAATCTGCCCGGGCGGGTGCTTCAACGCTTATCGTAGAAGAGACATCCTGGCTAGGAGGAATGATGACCGCTGCCGGAGTAAGCGCAATCGATGGTAATCATTATCTAAATTCAGGCATTTGGAATGAATTTCGCCAACATCTGCGCGATTATTACGGCGGACCGGGGGCTTTGGCTACCGGCTGGGTAAGTCACACGCAGTTTGAACCTCATGTAGGAGACAGTATATTTAAAAGTATGGCTGCCGCTGAAAAAAATTTGGAAGTAATCTATGGATATTATCTGATTTCGGTAAAAAAAGAAGGAAACCGGGTTGTTGGAGCTACTTTTGAAAACGACAAAAAAGAAAAGCTGGTCGTCAATGCTAAAATTGTAATTGATGCAACGGACTTAGGCGACGGCTTAAAAATGGCAGGAGCAACCTATCGTCTGGGAATGGACTCAAAGACTGAAACAGGAGAAGCAATTGCTCCGGAGCAAGCCAACGATATCGTTCAGGATCTTACCTGGGTGGCTGTTCTGAAAGATTATGGAGCAGGAACAGATAAAACGATTCCTAAACCAGAAGGATATAATCCGGAAGATTTTGAGGAATGTTGTAACTCTTCGGTCAACGGAAGCACTGTCAGTTGTGATAAAATGTTGACATACGGAAAATTACCGAATAATAAATTTATGATCAACTGGCCTAAAAAAGGAAATGATATTTATCTGAATGTCGTGGAATTAGACCGGGATGCCCGGAATAAGGCCTTGGAGAAAGCTAAAAACAAAACCCTTTGTTTTGTATATTACATACAACATGAATTAGGATTCAGGCAATATGGCCTGGCAGATGATGAATTTCCTACAAAAGATCAATTGGCCCTGGTCCCCTATCATCGCGAAGGAAGAAGACTGAAAGGTATTGTGACCCTGACATTTAATCATGTGGAAAAACCGTACGACCAACAAGAACTTCTATACCGTACAGGTATTTCGGTTGGCGATTATCCGGTTGACCATCACCATAAATGCAATACGGCAGCTCCCGATTTGTATTTCTTACCTGTACCCTCTTTTAATATTCCTTTAGGATCGTTGATTCCGGAATTGATCGATGGGCTGATTGTAGCGGATAAAGCTATATCCGTAACAAACCTGATTAATGGTTCAACCCGTCTGCAACCCTGTGTTCTGTTGACCGGACAAGCTGCCGGAATGTTAGCTGCATTAGCTGTTAAAAATAACGAACACCCCCGGGATGTTTCTGTCCGAAAAGTTCAGGATGCCTTACTGGATGCAGGAGCATATATCATGCCTTTGTTTGATGTGAAACCTCAGGATAATTATTTCAAATCAGCCCAACATATCGCAGCGACCGGAATTATCCGCACAACAGGGGAAGCTTATCAATGGGTAAACCGCACCTGGTTTTATCCGGATTCAGTTATTTCAGTTGCTGAATTCACAAAAGGACTGAATAGTTTTGACCAAATAGCCATCGCTATTTCTGAAGATAAAGCATTATTGACGATAAAGAAAACAGAAGAAATACTGGCTCCTCTACTGACAAATCAGATAAAACTCGACTCGGAAGAGATCTGGAAATCTATTTCAGACAGGCCATACAAATCGGATCTGGCTATTTTACGAAAAGAGCTGGCTGTTTTACTGGACAAATATCTCAAACCATTCGAAAAAGAAATAACACATCAGGGAAATTATAAATAATTCTATATATATGGAAGACTTAAAGAAATATGCCGCGATTTATCGCGATGAACTATTGAAGAATGTGATCCCATTTTGGGAAAATCATTCTATTGACAAAGAGTATGGAGGTTATTTTACTTGTCTCGACCGGGAAGGTAAAGTATTTGACACTGATAAATTCATGTGGTTGCAAGGACGTGAGGTCTATATGTTTTCTCTGTTTTATAATCAAATAGAGAAGAAACAAAGTTGGCTGGATATCGCTTTGCATGGAGCTGAATTTATGAAAAAACACGGACGAGACAAAGATGGCAACTGGTATTTTTCGTTGACCCGTGAAGGTAAACCGATAGTACAGCCTTATAATATTTTTTCCGATTGTTTTGCTGCAATGGGATTCGGAGAACTTTATAAGGCAACAAAAAATCCCGAACACAAACAAATTGCGATAGACGCCTATCACAACATTATCCGCAAACAAAATAATCCAAAGGGTATTTATAACAAATTATATCCAGGAACTCGTCCTTTGAAAAACTTTGCCCTCCCCATGATTTTGAGTAATCTTTCGCTGATACTGGAAGATGTTTTGGAGCCCGGCACTGTTGAAAAATCATTGAAGCCTCTGGCAAATGAAATATTGAATGATTTTTATCAAAAAGATTCCGGATTGATCCTGGAAAATGTAACTCCTGAAGGAAATTTCTGTGATTGCTTTGAGGGTCGTTCAATCAACCCGGGACATACAATCGAATCCATGTGGTTCCTGATGGATGTAGGTGTCAGATTGAAAGAAGATACAATGATACAAAAAGCCTCAGATATTATACTAAATACGATAAACTATGGATGGGATAAAAAGTATGGAGGCATCTTCTATTTTATGGATGTGAAAAATTATCCGCAACAGCAATTAGAATGGGATCAAAAACTTTGGTGGGTGCATGTGGAAACACTTATTGCCATGGCGAAAGCTTACCGGTTGACCGGAAAAGACGAATTCAAGAAGTGGTTTCTGATCATTCACGATTACACTTGGAACCATTTCAAGGATAAAGAACATCCTGAATGGTTCGGCTATCTAAATCGTCTGGGAGAACCTCTATTGACTCTCAAAGGCGGCAAATGGAAAGGTTGTTTTCACGTACCCAGAGGTTTATACCAGGTATGGAAGACTTTAGAAATTTAATTTTAATATCATGAATTTTATTTAATAACTGTTTTTTTATGAAGAAAACCCTTTTTCTAATCCTAATGTGTATTGCATTTCTCCATGCGAATGCACAAAACCGTCAAGTAACAGGGACGGTGAAGGATGGTAAGACAGGAGAAACCATTGTGGGGGCTACCGTTCTTGTGAAAGGAACATCCAATGGTATGACAACAAATAATGACGGAAATTTTTCGATTTCTGTCCCTGATGGTAAAACAACATTGTTGATTACTTATTTAGGCTATTTCCCTCAGGAAATTAATGTTGCGAACCAAACTAATGTCGAAGTGAACCTTTTGGAAGATGCTATCAATTTGGATGAAGCTGTAGTTGTAGGAT
>JAVBUX010000002.1:0-8252 GCA_031554915.1 Bacteroidales bacterium
AATTTAGATAATACTTAAATTTTTGACAATTTATTGGCGCCCAGTTTTTGAGGAAAACAATATTTTTCAGATTAAAGCGTTTCTTTTAATTTCATAATGCGGGTATAAGATTCTTCTATTGTTTCTCGTTTTATTTTACCTGATTTTACGAGTTGGAAAATAGTATCGACTGCTTTTTGTGCTATTTTCGGATCGTACAGGTCTCACTTATTCGACAAACAAAGCAGATTGGCTCCTGCATTAATCGCTTTTTCCAGAATTTCTTCAAAGGAATAATTTTTGACTACGGCTCCCATAGCCAGGTCATCGGTAATGATTACGCCTTCGAATTTCAATTCGTTTCGTAATATACCGGTGAGAATTGATTTGGACATGGTGGCTGGGTATTTTTTGTCTAATTTAGCGTTGTAGATATGGGAAGTCATAACCATGCGTACATTTCCTATTTTGATCAGATTCCGGTAGGGAGCTAATTCCGATTTCTCCCATGTGTTTGTGACGTCTGTAGTGCCCAGGTGTGTATCTGCAGTGGCGCTTCCATGTCCCGGAAAATGTTTTATGCATCCGGTTATTCCCGATTCCTGTTGCGCCTGAAGCCACCAGCCGGCAAGTTTAATAACACGGGCAGTATCTTTTGAGAAGCTCCGTTCTTTTCCTCCGATGATGGGGCATTGAGGAGTGATATTTAAATCTACGCAAGGGGCAAAATTGACATTGAATCCGGCCTCTTTTAGCGTTTTGGCAGTTAGTTTTGCGTAATATTTTGTGGAATCTTCATTGTTCAATTTACCGAGCTTTTCTGCTGAAACTGAAGCCGGGAAGCCATACTTTGGTTTTAAACGGTTGACCAGCCCCCCTTCCTGATCGATAGAAATAATCAGTTTTCCGTCTGTCAGGCTTTTAAGTTTCTGATTAAGTTTTTTCAGTTGCCCGGGATTGGATATGTTTCTGGGATATGATTTTGAAGGGCCATCGTAGTCAAATAAGATCACTCCTCCGATGTTTAACTGTTGTATATCTGAAATGATATGATTATCGGGAGCTAATTCCGTCCCTCTGAATCCTACAATCAACATCTGTCCGATTTGTTTTTTTAAGGTCAAATCACTTTTATTTTGTCCGGTACAATTGAGAGATATAGATATCAGAATTAAGAAAAGGAGCTTGTTTAACTTTCTCATTTTTAGATGTTTGAAATTATTAAAAATATTTGTATTGTAAAAATACATGCTATTTGGGCTTAATCCAAATCCCCGATGATTATATATTAAATCAAAATCAGTGCAAAAATACGAATAATTTTTGAGCTTTGGAGTTCGTTAAATTATGTTAAATTCAACAGATTACGCTTTGTTTTTACGTAGATTTGTATAAAATACAAATTGAATACCATGAAAAAGCTCTTCGTTTTCCTTTGCCTTTTAGTGATTAGTATATCATTTTCTTTTGCTCAAGATACACTAACTGTTGAGAACTCGGTTTCGCATGTTGAATCTCCTGATAGTTTGGCGCTGATAGATAATTATATGCAGTTGTACCAATACCGGAAAGCTCTGGGCCTGCTTGAGACAATCAGACCTGATAAAGCATTATTGGAAAAGAAGGCGCTTTGTCATGCAAATCTGTATGAATATCCTCAGGCAATTGAAATTTTGGAGAAACTCTCCAAGCAGAATCCGAAAGATATATCTCTTAAATTAAAATTGATTTCTATTTATGAGCCTACTCAAAAATACTCTAAAACACTGAACTGCTATAATGAATTACTGGAGTTGGATCCTACGAATGATTATTACAAAATTCAGAGGGCAAATTTTTTATATACAAGGGAAAATTATGCAGAGTCATTGGCGCAATATAAAAACGTTTGTGATTCGTGTGACAATAATTTTCTGGTCAAGCGGCAGGCTATGTGTCTTGAGAAGTTGAATGATACTAAAGCAGCAAAATATCTTTATGCCAGAGCCTGGGATTTGGATACAACGGATGGATATTCGGCAACGAGTCTGGTGAAATTTTTGATTAAAGACCGTCAATATGACCTGGCTGTTTTTGCATCGGACCGGTATATGAAATTTGATTCGACTTATATGCCTATGAATTCACTGAATGCTTTTGCCTATTATTGTTCTGATTCATTTAATGAAGCGGCCAGGCGTTTCCAAAAGTGTTTGGAAAGAGGCGACAGCTCGTTGCTTGTGGTACGCACCCTGGGATATGCTCATTTTTTCATGGAAAGGGATTCTTTGGCGAATTATCCTTTGGAACTGGCTTACCGTAAGGATACTGCGGATATTAAAGTGCTCTATCCTTTAGCCCAGACTTGTGCAAATTTACATGATTATCCCCGGGCAATTTTGTATTATAAAGAGTTGATGAAAATAAAAGTCCCAACGGAAGAAGAGTTATATGGATATTATAAAGGATTGGCAGAAGCCTATTTGAATAATAAAGATTATAAATTGGCTGTTGGTGAATTACACAAGGCTCTTCAACATGTTATCGAATATCAGGACAAAGTGGAGTTGAGCAAAAAAATGGCTCATTGTCTTGACTACAACCTGAATGAATATCCTCAGGCAATTCATCATTATGAAGCATATAGGTCAGGGCTGATGAGCCGGGAAATTACTTTGGGAGGAGTGGAAGATGATCTTACCACCTTGAATTTGCCAAAGGAAACGATTGAGAAAATTGAAGCCGTGAGGGCCGAAATGGCAGAAGTAGATAAACGCCTTGAGTATTTGACTGATACAGTTTCGAAAAACTATAAAATTATATATGGAGATAAAGGGTCTAAAATATTTATTCCAAAGGCTATATCAGATTCGATAAAAGCTCCTTCAGATTCGGTGAGCTCATCTCCTGACTCGCAGATTAAAATCGTTAAGTAATGTGGTTTTATTATTGCTGAATTTCACTTAAAAAGCAGATAGACAATGGAAAAATTCTTATATTTGCAATTTTAAATGTAAATATATGAAAGTTAGAATTGTCAATACTTCCAAGCACCCACTTCCTGAGTATGCAACACCATATTCCGCAGGAATGGATCTTCGTGCAAACCTTGCTGAACCCGTCATTCTCCAGCCATTGGAACGGAAATTAGTCTCTACCGGGATTTTTATTGAACTTCCGGTGGGTTATGAGGCGCAAATACGTCCGAGAAGCGGTTTGGCTATCAAGCATGGAATTTCCCTGGTAAATACTCCCGGAACTATCGATGCGGATTATCGTGGAGAGATCAAAGTGATAATGGTCAATCTTTCTAATGAGCCGTTTGTTGTAAATGATGGAGAACGGATCTGCCAGATGGTTATTGCACGTCACGAACGCGTTGAGTGGGAAGCTACGGATTCTTTGGAAGAAACCGAACGTGGAGCTGGAGGATTCGGACACACCGGAAAACAGTAAGGGCGAATTACCTTCATTCATCGTCCATAAATTTATTGCATAGATTTATATCAATGATAAAATACATACTATCCATATTGATCGGATTGTCAGTTTGTTTTTCTTCTTTTGCGCAGGAAAAGTTATCTTCATCTGATCAACGTAAATTCGATTATTTTTTTCTCGAGGCTGTTAAGCTGAAAGAAGCCAACCAACATGCGGACTCTTATAATGCGTTTCTGTATGCTTTGGAAATTGATTCTACATCATCAGCTGTATTGTATGAGCTGTCAAACTATTATATGTTTCTCAATAAAAGGCAATTGGCTTTTGATGCTTTGAAGAAAGCTGTGTATTATAATGGTGATAATTTTGAGTATAAGATTGCATTGGCTAATTTGTCGCGGGACCTCAATCAGAATAAGGAAGCTATCACCATTTATGAAGAGTTAACACAAAAATATCCTTCAAAACCGGAATTGAACTATTATCTGAGTGATTTGTATGTTCGTCAGGGTGAAATTCAGAAGGGAATTCATGCGTTGGATATTCTAGAGGAAAACTTGGGTATGAATCAGATGCTTTCCATGCGTAAATTCCAGCTGTATTCCATGCTTGAACAGAAGGATAATGCTTTTGCCGAAGTCAAAAAATTAGCACGAAAATTTCCAAATGAATCTCGTTATGAGATTATGTTGGGCGACTTATATCTGGAACAGAATCAGCCTGATACGGCTTTGGTATATTATCAGAAGGCGTACGCTATTGATCCGGAAAATCCTTATTATATCGTTTCAATGGCCAATTATTACGAATATACTGGTAAAAACGAAGCAGCATTGAACGAGATCGACCTAGCTCTTCGAAACTCAAAATTGGATGTTGAAACCAAACTTGGTATTCTGGGACGGTATATCCAGGTTTTGCAACAAGGAAAGAAAGATATAAATTCTGCGATAGGCCTTTTTGAAACTCTTTTGGAACAACACCCTCAAGAAAAGGAACTGAATCTGATGTATGGTCAGTTTTTACAAATGCGAGACAAACCGGAAGAAGCTAAATTCCAGTTTCAGGTGGTTACAGAGTCTGAACCGGATAATTTGAATGCCTGGAAATTGTTAATGGGTATTTATCTGCGTTTGGAGGATATGGATGGTTGTATCAAAGTTTGTGACGATGCTTTGGCGCATTTCCCGAATGATCCGGAGTTTTATTTCTATAAAGGCGCTGCGTATTATCAGAAAAAGGAATATCAGAAGGCCCTGGATGTTTATAATCAAGGTTTGTCGACTGTCCCTGAGAAAGATGGAGATTTAAAGTCCAATTTTTATGGACAAATGGGCGATTTATACTATCATCTGGAGCGGAAGGATAAGGCATACGAAATGTACGATAAAGCTCTTGAACACAATGATCGTAATGTTGTGGTACTGAATAACTATGCATATTTTCTTTCTTTGGATAAAAAGGATCTGAGTAAAGCTGAGAGAATGAGTAATCAGTGTATGAAGCTTCAGCCGGATAATTCAACATACATTGATACATACGCCTGGGTACTTTTTGTACAGGGAAGTTATTCATTAGCAAAATTTTATATTGAACTGGCAATTTCAAAAGATAAGAATGCTAGCGGAGAAATCATTGAACATCACGGAGATATCCTCTTTATGAACGGAGAACCTGAAAAAGCCGTTGAAGAATGGATAAAAGCTCTCGGACTGAAAGAAAAAGAGGGAGAGGATACTCGGTTGTTAAAAAAGAAAATTGCGGATAAGAAGTATTATGAAAAAGAGGCTGAATAAGAATATTTTTTGCTATCGCTTCCTGGGGATATTATCAATTGTCCTGCTGGTGTCTTCCTGTAAAACGAAGCAGGATTCCGGGTCTGTGGCGATGCAGCACAGGAATAATCAGGAATTGATATCGGCTGTTGTGTCAAATACAGTGGAGTATGATAAGTTTTCTGCAAAATTGAACATTGAGCTGAAACCCGGACAAAGACATCCTGAAGCATCGGCTCCGGCTTCATTGAGGATAATTAAAGGAAAAGCCATGATGTTATCATTTCAGATACCTGTACTTTCTGTGGAACTGTTTAAAATGGTTGTTACACCTGATAGCATTTTAATTATCGATAGGAAAAGTAAGGTGTATGTCTCTGAAGCTATTGAAAGTGTGAGTGATGCTCTGAATTTCACATTTGAATATCAAAATTTGGAAGCTTTGTTCACGAACCAGTTGTTCATTGCCGGTAAGACAAATATAACTCCTGACGATTACAGATCATTACAAGTAAAACAGGAGGAATATGCTGCCCATATCAGTTTTAAAGATATGCAAGGCTTGATCTATACTTTTACATCTGATTATACAGACCGGGTTCGTAAGACGGAAATAGAGAGTGCCAATAAATTCAGACGAATGTCGTGGGCGTATGACGACTTTGCTGTATTACAAAATAACAAGATTTTCCCATTAAAAATGAATATGATTCTTACTTTGCCTTCAGACGAGGCAAGGATGAATCTTTCCTATTCCAAGATTGAATTGAATGGCGATTTTTCAATAGATTTATCTATTCCGAGAAATTATAGACGTATAACCTTATCAGATGCTGTCAAGATAATTAATAATTTATGAGGAGTATTTTAGTTTATATTATGTTGGTGATTGCTGTTGGAGCGACAGCTCAAACTTCGTCCAGGATAAAGAGTCTTGAAGAGCAGCGTAAGAAGTCTCAGGCGAAGCTTGAGGAAACCCAACAATTATTGACCGGAATCGATAAAACAATGGGTAATGCTCTGAAGCGATTAAGTCTTTTGAATCAGACTGTTACGGAACGAAGAAACACAATTAATATCTTGAATGCAGAAATTAATGAGGTAGACAGCGCAATTAGGGCTATAGAACATAATATTAAGCTTTTGGAGAAAGAGTTGATTTCGAAGAAGAGTACTTATGCAGAGTCTGTCCGGAAAATGTATCTTAATCAAAATGAGCAGAATAAGTTGTTGTTCATTTTTTCAGCCGATAATTTTGCCCAATCGTATCGGCGGATTCAATACCTCAAAGAATTTTCAAAATGGGAGAGAAGACAGGCTGAAGATGTTGTGAAAAAGCAGACTCAGTTGAATGAGGAAAAAGGTAAGTTGCTTCAGGCAAAGGCTGAAAAGTTAGATATGCTTCAATCCAGGAAAGACGAAGAAGATAAACTGGTTGCGGAAGAAAATGTTCAAAAGTCGGAGGTAAAAGAGCTTCAATCTGCCCGAAAACAGTTGAATGTTGAATTGGAAAAACAAAAGAAGCAGGCCTTAGCTCTGAATCGTGCTATAGAAAAAGCGATTGCAGATGAAATAGCTCGTGCGGAAAGAGAAGCCAAAGCTGCTGCTGATGCAGCCAAGGCTTTGGCTGAAAGAACACAACGGGAAAAGGAACAAGCGCAGGCAAAAACAAAGAAGAATAAAAAAGAAAAAACAACGGTAACGGTTCAGGAAAAACCGGAAGAAGTTGCGGATACGCGGCCTCGGGGAAGTCTTGAAGTGACGAAAGAAGACCGAGTCTTGACTGGAAATTTTTTGAGTAACAGGGGAAAACTGCCTTATCCTTTGAAAGGCAACTATAAGCTTGTGTCGGGATTTGGAGCGCATCAGGATCCGGAATTAAAGAGGGTAGAGGTGAATAATTCGGGAATAGATCTTCTGACAACTTCAGGAAACACAGCGTGTTCTGTTTTTGAAGGAGAGGTTACAAGCATTTTTGTTATTCCCGGGAAAGAAGGCCCCCATGGAATCATTATCCGACATGGAAATTACCTGACAGCTTATTGTAACGTGGAAAACCTGTTGGTGAAAAAAGGAGATAAAGTATCTCTTGGACAAGCTCTGGGGACTGTTTATTCCGATCCGGACGAAGGAGCTGTCTTGCACTTTGAAATACGAGAGGAAGCTAAGAAAATGAATCCTTTGAATTGGTTGAGATAATATACAATATCGTATAAAAGTAATGTTATGATACAAAAAGAATTGCGAGGTCATCAATGGAAAGCTTTCAGAAGGCATCCGATGTTTGAACGGAATCTGGGAGTGAAAATATTTATGTGTATTTGTTTTGGGTTTATCGCACTAGAATTTCTTGTGATCGGTTTTCATCTGGATCAGATCTGTCTTGAAATAGGTCGTTATACATCTCCTATCGATAGCTTCAATTCTGGCTTGCTTTACTTCCTGATAGTGGATTTTGTGATGAAATTGTTGATGAAGTCCAATCAATCAATGCAAATAGCTCCATATCTGACTCTTCCGATCAGGAGACAAAAATTGTTTACTTTTCTGCAAACTCAGGAACTTGTCAGTATGTGGAACTGGTATATGATGTTTCTGGTAGTTCCATTTGCATTTAAGACGGTTTCTGCGGAATATTCATTCCTGCATGTATTTGTATATCTGATCAGTTTTTAACTTATATGTATCGCAAATAGCTTGCTGGTTTCCCTGACAAAATCGTGGATAAAAACGGGATTATGGAAAGCCGTTTTTCCTGTATCTGTCATTGTCGGTATATTAGTGGCTGCATTTAAATTTGATTTCTCTTTTGGTGATTATACTCAACAATTTATGAGAGGGTTGTTGAATTTCAACCCATTAGCATGGTTGTCTTTTATCGGAGTGTTTGTGTTCTTATGCTATGCTAATAGGTGGCAGATGCGTTCGGCATTGTATAAGGAAATGCAGGGAGAAAAAGTTAAAGATTCGGTATCGTTTTCAAACATGACTTTTCTGGATCGATTTGGAGAAATCGGAGAGTTTATCAATTTGGAACTCAAATTGATTTTCCGGAACAAGCGAATGAAGAATCAGTTT
>JAVBUX010000308.1:0-11050 GCA_031554915.1 Bacteroidales bacterium
ATCCGGTGGAATGAAACAAAAACTGGCATTGTGCTGTGCATTGATACACAAACCAAAAGTGTTATTTCTCGACGAACCGACCACTGGAGTCGATCCGGTATCGAGAAAGGAATTTTGGGAAATGCTCAAACGATTAAAAAAGGAGAATATATCTATTTTAGTCTCTACTCCTTACATGGATGAAGCAACTTTGTGCGACCGTATTGCCCTGATCCAATCCGGGAAAATACTGTCGATTGCAACTACTGATGAAATTATCGGAAAATACCCGCAAAAATTATTCGCAGTACGCGCTGAAAATAACTATCATCTACTGGAGCAATTGCGAAAAAATCCACAAGTCAATTCGGTTTACATTTTTGGAGAATGTTTACATGTAACATTCAAAAATAATATTCCAACGATCAAGGCAAAAGAAATAAGTCCAACAGTAGAAGATTGTTTCATTCAATTGATGGAAAACCATGAATAGGGTTATTAAAACAGAAGATCTTACTAAAACATTCGGAAACTTCACGGCAGTAGATCATATTTCCTTCGAAGTCTCGAAAGGTGAGATTTTTGGTTTCCTGGGAGCCAATGGCGCCGGGAAAACAACCGCGATGCGAATGTTGTGCGGACTCCTCTCTCCGACTTCCGGAAAAGGCATAGTAGCAGGCTTCGACATCTACAAACAATCGGATGATATAAAAAGGAATATCGGCTATATGAGTCAGAAATTTTCATTATATGAAGACCTGAGTGTGGCCGAAAATATGCGGTTATTCGGTGGTATTTACGGAATGACGTCCAAAGCTATTCTTTCCAAAATGAATGAAACATTAAATGAGTTGGAACTGACAAGTGAACGAAACTCTCTGGTTAAATCCCTGCCTTTGGGGATCAAACAAAAAGTATCGTTTGCCGTATCGATCTACCACACTCCTAAAATTGTTTTCCTGGATGAACCAACCGGAGGTGTTGACCCTATAGCCCGGAGAAAATTCTGGGAAATGATCTACCAGGCTGCTGAAAAAGAAATTACAGTGTTTGTGACTACTCATTATATGGATGAAGCAGAATATTGCAATAGAGTTTCTATCATGGTTGATGGAAGAATCGAAGCTTTGGATAGCCCTGGGAAACTCAAGGAAAATTTCCAAGCAACAAGTATGGATGAAGTATTTCAGTCATTGGCAAGAAAAGCAAAAAACTCATGAAACAGTTTAGCAGTTTTATACGAAAAGAATTTATACATATTTTCCGGGATGGCCGAACAATGATGATGTTGCTGGGCATGCCTGTCATACAGCTGATCATTTTTGGTTTTGCCATCCGGACAGAAATCACAAATACTCCATTTGCTGTACTCGACGAATCAAAAAGTATTTCATCTCGTCAAATTATCGACAAAATAAATGGAAGTAATTATTTCAACCTGAAAAAAAACCTGAATTCTTCTGATGAAATTGAAGAATATTTCCAAAAAGGAAAAATCAAACTGGCAGTAATCTTCCCGCAGGATTTCAGTGATGACCTGTATCGTACCGGCACCGGGAATATACAATTACTTGCTGATGCATCCGACCCTAACGAAGCCGCTTCCGTGACTTCGTATGCACAACAGATATTGATGCAACACCAACAGGAGCTGATGAAAGAAAACAAAATTCCATTTATGATCAACTCTGAAATAAAAATGCTCTATAACCCTCAACTAGAGAGTGCCTACAACTTCGTCCCTGGAATTATGGGACTGATAATGATGTTGATTTGTGCGATGGTTACTTCAATCTCCATTGTTCGGGAAAAAGAACAGGGAACAATGGAAATCCTGCTTGTATCACCGGTAAAACCGATATCGGTAGTTCTTGCCAAGGCTATCCCTTATCTGCTGATCGCATTCTTTGATGTAATAATGATTTTATTTATATCCAACACATTACTTCATGTTCCGATACTAGGAAATATCTTTTTGATATTATTCCTGAGCATCCTCTTCATTCTTTCAGCCTTATCATTGGGGATGTTAATTTCTTCCGTTGTAAACACTCAGCAGACTGCAATGATGATGGCCGGAGCAGGACTAATGCTTCCGACCATGATGCTTTCAGGACTAATTTTTCCAATAGAAAACATGCCTATACTGTTACAAATCATCTCCAATATAATTCCGGCCAAATGGTTTATTTTAGCGATGAAAGACGTGATGATCAAAGGCTTAGGATTTTTTGCCATCTGGAAAGAGCTTTCTATTTTACTTGGAATGACACTATTTTTGTTAGTTGTTAGTATCAAACAATTTAAGAACCGGTTATGAAACAATTAAAATATCTGCTCCAAAAGGAGTTTCTGCAAATCAGACGGGACAAAACTATTTTCAAAATGATGCTTTTAATGCCCGTCATACAGTTACTGGTTTTACCCTGGGCGGCCACCTTCGAGCAACGAAACATCTATCTTTCTGTGATCGATAACGACCGGGGAAGTTATTCCAGGCAATTGATCGACAAAGTTGTTTCTTCTGGATTCTTTCATCTGAAGGACTATTCCGATAGTTACGATCAGGCAATTAAAGCGGTAGAAAACAACGATGCAGACTTAATTCTCGAAATACCGGCCAATTTTGAAAATAATTTTGTTCGCCAACAACAAACAAATGTCATGTTATCCGTCAATGCCGTCAATGGCCAGAAAGCCGGATTGGGAGCTGCTTACCTGGGACAAATCATTGCGGAATTTAACCGAAACATCATTTTAGAACAAGGCCTACAACTCAACATGGTAAATTTGATCAATACAACTCCCTATTTCAAGTATAATACCGGTATGAACTACCGGAATTTTATGGTTCCCGGAATTTTGGCACTACTACTGACATTGATCGGAGGAGTACTATCGTCTATGAATATCGTAAAAGAAAAGGAAATAGGCACTATTGAGCAGATCAATGTTACTCCTATTTCAAAATTCACTTTTATTCTGGCAAAACTGATTCCGTTCATTGTAATCGGATTGACTATATTAACCATTGGACTCTTTGTCGCCTGGCTTGTTTACGGATTATTTCCAGTTGGAAATGTTCTGATAATCTATTTGTGCGCTTTTTTCTATTTGCTTGCATTTTTAGGCGCAGGACTGGTCATTTCAACTTATTCTGACACTCAACAACAAGCCATGTTTGTCGCCATGTTCTTTATGATTATCTTCTTTTTACTCAGCGGCTTATTCACTCCAATCAGCAGTATGCCGGAATGGGCACAAGTAGTCACCCGATTTAACCCGGTACGCTATTTTGTTGAAGTTCTCCGATTAGTCTTTATGAAAGGAAGCCATTTGACAGATATATTGCCTCAACTTGGAGCTATTGCCGGCTTTGCTGTCTTTTTTAATACCTGGGCGGTTTTGAACTACAAGAAAACAAATTAATTCTTAACTTTGTGCTTCCTACAAATGAAAAGAAATGAAAAGTTTTGCCAGCGACAATAATTCCGGCATCCATCCTCTGATTATGGAAGCCATTCATAAAGCAAATTCAGGTCATACTATTGGGTATGGCGCTGATGAATGGACCCGTAATGCGGATACCTATTTTACCAAAATATTTGGCAACGGAACTGTTCCATATTATGTTTTTAATGGTACTGGAGCAAACATGGTTGCCCTGCAAGCCTGTACTAAGTCTTTTCACAGTATTATTACCGCCGAAACCGGACATATTAATGTTGATGAGTGTGGAGCTCCCTCAAAATTCACCTCCTGTATGGTAAAAGAAATTGCCACTCCGGATGGAAAACTCACTCCGAATCTGATTGCAAAGCGCATATCGGGAATTGGAGACCAACATCATTCTCAGCCAAAAGTGATTTATATCTCTCAGGTAACAGAACTGGGAACTGTATATACAGCACACGAAATCAAGTCTATTTGCGATTTTGCTCACAACAATAATATGTATGTCCACATGGACGGCTCCCGTCTGGCAAATGCTGCCGCCTATCTGAATACCGGATTACGGGAATTAACACGCGATTGCGGGATCGACATTTTAAGTTTAGGAGGCACAAAAAACGGGATGATGATGGGCGAAGCAGTCATCGCTTTTCGTCCGGAACTCACTGAAAATCTGAAATATATCCGAAAACAATCAGCTCAGTTATATTCTAAAATGAGATATATATCAGCCCAATACATGGCATACCTGGAACATGATCTGTGGCTGAAAAACGCTCGTCATGCAAATAATATGGCGCAGGAACTGGCAACCTTGCTTGAAAAAATTCCGGGTATTCAATTGACTCAAAAAGTAGAGTCCAATGCAATATTTCTGGTCATGCCCCCTAAAACCATAAAACAATTACTTCAATCCTATTTTTTCTATTATTGGAATGAAGCCCGAAACGAAATTCGACTGGTTTGTTCATGGGACACAACATCCGAAGATGTAACCTCATTTATTTCCGCTGTCCGACAATATTTGTAATTTTCAATAAAAAAACATAACTTTGCCATATTCAAACAGCAAAAAGTAGCAGAATGAAATTTCTTTTTGTGGTTCAGGGAGAAGGACGAGGGCATTTCACTCAAGCCATCGCCATGCAAGACATGTTAACCAGGAACGGCCACGAAGTAGTCGGTGTTTTGGTAGGAAAAAGCAATTACAGAGAACTTCCTGATTTTTTTTCGAAGAATATTCACGCTCCTATTGAACGTTTTTATAGTCCTAATTTTCTTCCTGCATCAAAAGATAAGCAAATCAATATCTGGAAAAGCCTTCTTTATAACCTATCCAAAATAGCTGTCTATATCAGGAGTATTTTCTTCATCCGGAAACAGATCAAAAAGAAAAAAGCAGATGTGGTCATCAATTTTTATGAGCTACTGTTGGGATTAACTTACGCACTTCTTCCTCCGAAAGTTCCATATATTTGTGTTGCACATCAATATATTTTTTTACATCCGGATTTTAAGTTTCCTCAGGGAAATAAAGCCGAAATTGAAGGATTGAAATTTTTCACAAAAATAACTTGTATCAATGCCTCTAAATTATTGGCTTTATCCATGCGCAAGATGGAGCATTTCCCTAAATTAAATATATCTGTAGTCCCTCCTCTTTTACGGAAAAGCGTTATTGATACATCTCCGGAAGAAGGCGATTATATTCACGGATACATTCTTAATGAGACCTATGCAGAACAAATCATCTGCTCTCAGCAAAAAAATCCCGACACTCCTATGCATTTTTTCTGGGATAAAAAAGAGGCCAAAGAAACGACAAACATTAATGACAAATTATCTTTCCATAAGCTTAACGACACTCTTTTTATGAAATACATGGCTGGCTGCAAGGCTTATGCTACCACAGCAGGTTTTGAATCAGTCTGTGAAGCTATGTATCTGGGAAAACCGGTCATGATGGTTCCCACTCATATCGAGCAGGAATGTAATGCTTATGATGCATCACTAAGCGGGGCTGGTATTATAGCCAAACGCTTTGAGATTGATGAGCTGATCAATTTTATTCCTCAATACAAACCTAATCTGGAGTTTCATTCATGGACCAAGCAGGCCGAATGGCATTTTATGCGGGAATTCGACTTTAAGGCAGAGGAATTGTGGGAAACCAGACTGAAATACAGTTATATTTTCAAATTTAGTTAAGAGTGAGTCTGACATGAGATTCTTATTATATATATGCACAGCCTTTAGTTTAGTAGCATCTAATAACCTGCCTTCCAACTCATTCAAATTAGAGGGCTTTGTAGAAGAGGTAAAAAATCCCGAAAATATTACGTTGTATTATTTCACTCAAAAAAATAATGAATTACATGAAGTAATTGACTCTGCAAAAATAATAAATGGAAAATTTGTATTTGAAGGGAATATCAATGAATTGACAGCTGCTGAGTTATGTTTTGAGAATTCTAATGTTTCGATTTCTGTCCGAATATATTTGGAGCCAACAACAATGAAGCTCCGTATAAATAAAGCTCAGCCTTACGCATACGAATTATCAGGGACAAAAGTCGAAAAGGAAAATGTTGAGTTAAGAAAGGAATTAGCACCTGACGCAAAGATTTACTACGAAGGATTGTACCGCATGAATGATCTGTTTAAAGAGATAAATTCAAATATGGAAGGTAGTAATAACCTTGTTTTGGATAGCTTAATCAATATCTTGCAATATACAAAAGAAAACACTTCTACCAGGAGACTTAAGATGAATAAAATATATCGCGATTTTATTTTAAAACATAATACATATCAAATAGTTCCTGATTTATTATATCTGCTCACGAAATCGGAATACATTCCAATAGATACGATCAAAAACATCTACAACAATCTATCAGAACAATCAAAAGCAGGTATATCAGGAAAACTGGCCTTCAGGGAGATCAAGAATTTTGAAAATAGAAAAGATCAAGATCCTCAGGAAAACACCTTGATTGGAAATTTTGCTTCAGATTTTATAAGAAATGATGTCTCCGGAAAAATAATTCGACTATCTGATTTCAAAGACAAGAATTTAGTTTTACTTGATTTTTGGGCAAGTTGGTGTGCTCCTTGTATAAAAGAAATCCCTAAAATGAAAGATATGTATGATAGATATAATAAAAAAGGGCTTACTATTATCAGCGTATCTTTAGATGATAACAAGAACAAATGGACTAATGCAATAAATAAATACGAATTAAAGGGGTGGCCTCAAATTCTAAGTACAGAAGATAATAATAACTCTGCTTTGAATATTGAGAACATCTGTCTTATGTATAACGTGAGTGCTATACCTCATTTCATTTTAATAGACAAACAAGGAAAAATCATTGCAAGATGGGGCTATCTTGGCAAAGAACAATTGAATGAAATTGATAAAATATTACAAAAATAATAATATCAACAATTGTGCTGAAAGTACCCTCAGAAACATCGTAAACGGATAAACCGAAGCATAACTTACTGCTGGAGCATCGTTACCGGCTGTTGCATTGGAATAAGCAAGTGCAGGGGGATCGGTCATACTTCCCGAAAGAAGTCCCATCAAAGTGAAGTAATTCAACTTAAATATTCCTCTTCCTATAATGCCAATAATGAGCAAAGGCACCATAGTTATGATTACTCCCAATCCGATCCAGTTGATTCCACCTTTATTTACGATAGTGTCAACAAATCCTTCTCCGGCACCTAATCCGACACAAGCAAGAAAAAAACAAATACCAATTTCTCTCAACATCAGGTTAGCACTCATAGTGGTATAAGTTACCAGCTTATATTTCGGACCAAAAACACTGATCAGAATTGCTACGATAAGCGGCCCTCCGGCCAAACCTAATTTTACCGGTTGAGGAATTCCCGGAAAAACAAATGGAACACTTCCAAGTAATACTCCTAGCGCAATACCGATAAAGATTGGTATCAGGTTCGGCTCATTCAATCGTTTAAGCTGATTTCCTAATACGGCTTCTACCAATCTAATAGCTCTTTCATCGCCGACAACGGTGAGCCGATCACCCATTTGTAGTTTAAGCCCCGGTTCAGCTATCAGATCCACACCTGAACGATTTACCCGGGTGATATTCACTCCAAAATTGGCTCGCAAACTAAGTTGTTCCAAGGACTTACCATTAATATTTGATTTTGTGATCAGAATACGACGAGAAACCAGCTGTCTGTCAAGCAATTCCCAAGCTAATTTATCCATATCGGATTTTGTTCCTATGAAAGCAGCTATTTTATCGCTATCTTCAGGATTAGTAGCAACATAAATCTTATCTCCTTCTTTCAATATGGTTTTGGATGAAGCAACTTCCACTAGCTCATCCTCTTTATGTAACACTCTTGATATAATAAATTTAACATCGGATAATGAAGATAATTCCTGCACAGTCTTGTTGAACACCGCAGGATTTTTCACTTCTAACGAATTTAATAATATAGATTGTTTCTTTTGTCCGCTAGCCTGTAATAAAGCATCATTTTCCTTTTCAAAATTGACCTTGAAGAAATATCGTAACAAGATAAGAGACAGGATAATCCCGACAACTCCCAGAGGATCAGCTACAGCATATCCCATTGCAATTGTAGGATCTCCTACCCCATTGTTCATATCAGAATAAGCTTGTTGAGCGGCACCCAGACCCGGCGTATTCGTAACAGCTCCTGAAAGAATTCCAACCATGGTCTGCATAGGAAGACCTGTCACAAAATGTATGACAATCGTTGTGGCAACACCCAGGAAAACAATACCGGCAGCTAACATATTAAGCTGTATTCCTCCTTTCTTAAATGAAGAGAAAAAACCGGGACCGACTTGTAATCCAACAGAATAGACAAACAGGATTAATCCAAATTCTTTCATGAAATGTAATACTTCATGATCGATTTTAAGACCTAAATGTCCGGCCAATATGCCAACAAACAAAACAAATGTAATACCAAGGGAAATGCCAAAAATCTTTATTTTTCCCAGAAGGATACCGCATGCGATGACAACAGCAAACAGTAATACAGAATGAGCAACACCATTGCCCCAAATCAAATCACCAAACCACTCCATGTATAATTGTGCCTATTAAATTTTCAAAAATTGTCGCAAAATTAGACAAAGATTCAGGGATTTCAAACTTTATTCCAATAAAATATCGTTTTTATTTTTATTCAAATATTTATACCCTTGATCAGCACTCTCAAAGAAGAATTTTTCTTCTCCAAACGCAGGCTTTAATTGGTCAAACCAGGTCGCTTCCGGATCATACTTTGCAAAAAACGGAATGTCTATCCAATTGGGATTACGTCCCTGAAGGAACCGTAGAACAAAAACTTTCTCTCCCTTTACATCAGCAACTCCCAAAACCTGAATTTTCCCCGGATCACAGCTCATACTAGGTCCCCGTACTGTACGACAAGTCCCGCTAACCTGAGAGTAGGCTTTTTTGAATATTTTCCAACATTTTTCGAGTGGAAGTTCAAAAAATTGCCGGGCTCCGGTATCCCGTGCTATAAACATATAATATGGAATACAATTCAGATCCACCTGCTTCCGCCACATTTCAGACCAAATATCCGGATGATCGTTTATTTTCCGCAATACCGGCGATTGCGTCCGGATCTGCGCTCCGGTATTACGAATCCTGAAAATCGCTTTTTTTACAGCATCCGTACTTAATTCCACCGGATGATTAAAATGAGCTTGAATAGTCAGATTTTTACCACTTCTAACAATTTTCTCAAATAAAATCATCAACTCATCCGAATCTTTGTCAGTCAGAAATCTATACGGCCAATAACTCAGGGATTTAGTTCCTAATCGGATAGTATGTATATGCTTGAAATCTTTTTCCAAAAGAGGGGTTATATAACTCGCCAAAGCTTTGGTAGTCATTGTCAGAGGATCTCCTCCTGTAAAAAGAACATCCGTCACTCGATGCTTCTGTTTCAAGTATTTAAAAAACAAATCCGCTTCTTTCATTGAGAACTTAAGTTCATTCATTCCAGAAAATTGCGGCCAACGAAAGCAAAAAGTACAATAAGCATGGCAGGTTTGCCCCTGGCTTGGAAAAAACAAAACGGTTTCACGATATTTATGTTGCACACCATGCAACCGGATATTGTCCATTACCGGAACATTATGTTCCTGCCCGGCAGGATTCGGATTTAGCAACATCCGTATTTCATTAACCTCTCGTTTCAAAGTCTCACGATCCAGATTTTTATTTAACAAATCAAATGACTTGTGATACCATTTCTTAGGCAACATTTCTTTCCGAGGAAAATTGAGGGTAAAGATAGGGTCGTCAGGAATATTTTGCCAGTCAATAAGTTGTTCTGTGACATAATTATTTGTTTTGAAAGGCAACACTTGCCCTACAACACGAATTGCTTCCCTATCTTCTTCTTTCAAATACGAAATTTCGGGAATTTGCTCATAATTTAATAGCGTAAAAGCTTGATAAACAAAAGTTTTCATATCTCTTCCGATTGATTTTAATTGACTAATAATCTGATCCCCGTTAGTCAGAAAAGTTTCAGTTAAAAAATATATTAAGCCTACAAGAGTAGTATTCAGAATAGCTTATTTCACAAAGATATGAAAAATTTTATTTTATCAACAGCTGATTTATCACTTTTTCAAGATCATCCCTACTCAATGCTCCTCTTATAACCTGAGGATTTCCCTTAGCCGGAATGAAAAATAATGTCGGGATACTTGAAATTCCAAATGCCTGAGCCAACGCCCTTTCTTTATCAGTATCCACCTTATATACAATAATTTGATTTTTATATTTTGTTGCAAGCTCTGCCAATATCGGAGCCACCTTTTTACAAGGACCACACCAATCAGCATAAAAATCAACTATACAAGGTTTCTTTCCTTCATAAACCCATTTATCAGGATTTTTTTCATAATTAAATACTTTTGCCAAAAAATCGGCTTTATTCAGAACAACAACATTATTTTCCTGAGAAAAAGCGACTATTGAAAGTCCCAATGCACATATTATTAATAAAATCCCTTTTTTCATTATGTCTGTATCATGTTTATTATCATACAACAAAGATACAATAAATCATTTGCTTTGTGAATTCCAGTATGAAAAATAACTTTATTTATAAAAAAGCTTCGATTTTTTTTGAAAAAATAAAAAAACATTATACCTTTGCATCGCTTTTAAGAAAGCATTCAGGAGAGATGGCAGAGTGGTCGATCGCGGCGGTCTTGAAAACCGTTGAACTGTGAGGTTCCGGGGGTTCGAATCCCTCTCTCTCCGCTGAAAGCCTAAGACAACAGGCGACAAAAGACGGACAAGCCCTACAAATCAACGATTTGTGGGGCTTTTTCTTTGTCGGTGGTGTCGGGGTCGAAAGCCAACAAAATGCCAAAAATGGACAGAGTTCCGTTGCTAATTCGTAACCTACTCCAATGAAAACAGAATAGGTTACGATTTGTCCGAAATTGGCAGTCTGTTGTCGCGTATTGGCAGCCTGCATGTACTTAATGTTTAACACGTTGCAAGTAACTTTGCAACATTAAAATTAGGTATATGAAAAGTACATTCAGCATCCTTTTTTA
>JAVBUX010000023.1:0-13622 GCA_031554915.1 Bacteroidales bacterium
ATATAGGCATAAGCCTGTCCGTTGGCATACCATCCGTTAATACCGATAGGTCCGCTACGACCTTTACATTGTACTTGTCCGTAATCTTTTATCATAACATCGAAACCGATTCCGGCATTGAAGTTCGCATAGAGTATTAAAAACGTTAAGTCACCGGTCTTGGCCTGAATTGAAGATCCAAAAGCTAAGCCTCTACCTGCAGCTAAGGCATTCATATCCCGCATATAATTATATGATTCCCCGTTTTCCCCCAGGATCTGAACCACTTCATCCGGAGGTGGAGGAGATGCCGGCATATTATCTCCCATCATAAAGTAAGCGCCTGTTTTAATTGAAGCTATTGGAGGTAGTCCAATCATCACTCCAACACGATTATCCGGTGTTCCGACATGTATATACCAATTTCCCGGACTTATATGTAATACGGCAGATCCGGCCTTATTTCCGTCTCCGACACCTCTAATGAGCGGAGTATTGATATATACATCAAAATTGGCGTGTAAACTTTCCTCTGAAAAATCATAAATAATCCCGGCAGAAGCAGCGAAAGATGCTTTTTGTGCTTTATCCTTTGAGTCGGTCACGGCATCTGCGGCAGCTGACGGTTCATTTTGTTTCAACTTATCCAAAGCATCCTTTATATCAGGGTTATTTTTTATAAAATCAAGCTCCTTAGCAACTAATTTATTATACTGGTCGTTAATTGCAGAAAGACCCCCTATCCCCAAATCACCCGGCATAAATTCTATGTAGCCATAAAATCCAATCAGGTCAACTCCTCCATGTCTGTTAAACATGATCTCAAAAGAAGCATCTCCTCCCATACAGTTACCTTCGGTTGCAAGAATAACTCCTGCTTTCAAGCCCAGTCCCATAGACTCATCCGGCAGATAACCTATTCCTGTCTTTGTTCTTCCTGTGCCGGAACCTAAAGCTTTTTTCATCCGGTTGCTTACACCTCCGGAAAAGCCACTAATTCCTACAGGACCGGCAATATTAATAATTTTAGGTAATGTGATTGAACCTTCGACGAACCAGTAACGAAAATCATCTTTTTTCCCAAAGGCCGAAGCCATGCTGATCTTCATAGGCTTAAGAGCCTTTTGAAATTCCAGGCTTATATCTCCATAAAAACCATCCCCATAATCAGGATCACGATCCATAATTTTCAATCGACCATTCAGAGTAAAAACACCGGCGACTCCGCAGTTTTTCAACTCCAGATCATTTATTTCCACACCATCAAACACCCATTTTCCTCTACCGGAGCCTTTTTCGTACTTACTTCTGATATTAAAACTACTACTTGCGGATATCAGCTTTTCATCGAGATTCAGAGCAAGATTAAATCCCAGATTAAAATTATTATCTGCCGCTACAACATTGATCTTTGATACTGAAACCGGAAATCCCAACAACTTTATATTACCGGTATAGCCCATATAGTCTATCGATAAATAGGGAGATTGTGTTCGCAAACAAAGATTCCGGAATTGAATACTATCCAGTTTAATGTCTGCAGACGATTCCTTATCTTTTGATAATGGAGCCTTGATTGTAAGGAAACCACTCAAAGACGCTTCCGGCAGGAATTTACCATCTTCTACCTTCAATTTCACATACGAATTAGGAGTAAGGTAAGCTTTGGCCATTAAAAACTTAAAGTCAAGCGTGTCTGTTGTTGCCACCAACATCTGGTAATTATTATTTCCCAATATCTGTGCATCATAACGCAAGTATGTCGTATCGGAAACCGGTAAGCCTATCATCCCTCCAAACCCTGCTTTTGTAATCTTATGAGCTTCCAGACCCAGCATAAATTGATCTATCGAGAATGCCCAACCAGATGCAGATCCGGATTCAACAGGTAATAAATTTTGTGCAGAAAAAATTCCACTGATTCCATTATCATCTATTATCAGATTCTTTGCAGCAAAAGCCGGAGGTTTAGTTCCATCCGAAAATTCGCTGGGAAGAGAAATCATAAGTTCTCTTGCATATAGTCCTCGCCATAATTCGGGAGCCTCAGACATCAAATACTTTTGTGCATATCCATCCGGGAAGGTAATATTCGGAGAATTTCTAAAGTCACTGAAATCAAAAACTGCATTTTGAACACGGAAAATAAATCCATCCAAACCTTTTATCTGAAAAGGAGGCAAAGATATGTCCAATAACATATCATTCCAGCCACCTACTTCCGTAAAAAAATCAACGGCTACAGGTTCTTCCAATGGCTTTCCATTATTATCCACTTTGATCAATACATCTTTTGAAAAAGAAATTGAACCAGTTAATTTCATCTTTTTAAAACCCTTACAATCTATTGTGACAGATGTCACATCGGCACTTCGTCCCGTACCGGATTCCCAGCCTCCTCCTTTCAGTAAGAATTCCATGTGTCCATTTATTGGAACTTTGATATCGCTCACCAACAGAAGTGAAGACTCTCCTATTATATTTCCGGTGTAAGAAAACTTGATACCCTGTCCTGCAAAAAATAAAGGAGCATCTCCCTGAGCTGTTTTCATACGCGCAAATATGGTCGCTTCAGCATAAGTATCCATAAACCGGACATTACTTATTGCAATGCTAAACTCCTTATTGCTAATCGTTTGTTTAAACCCAATCGGCAGAATATTCATGTCTGCATAAGTAAGTTCCTCTGCATAACGACCACTTTTATCTAATTCGGCGAAAATACCGGCAATCCTCTTGGTATGCTCATCTAATGGATTCTGTTCTTCTGCACATACCCCGATGGTAAATACCTGTAAAAGGCAAACTATTATTAGAAATATTTTTCTCATTGTATTGTCGTATTATTCCTCAAAACCTGTAACTATATGCTGCAGTACATGTCAAACCATTTGTTTTAGGTATTTTTGCTGCAGGATTATTTGTATTTCTGTAAATTGCTGTAATCGAAAAATTATGCTTCTTCATAAATAGGTAAGATGTGTTGAATCGTAAATTGAACACCTGATTTTTTCGAACATCTTCATCATAAGCTGCATTATATGACAATACAACTCCGGAACTCATCTTTTTATCAAGATAACGCATTGTTCCGCTCAAAGTAGGGCCAATAATAAACATATTCTGGTTTCCCATCTTATTTGAGGTCATATTCAAGCTAAAATTTAAGTTAAGTTGTTGAGGTACAAATTGAACACCATACCCCAAAGAGGCATTATAAAAACGGGTCAAAGCACCCTCATCAATGACATCCCCTTGTTTATCTGCAGCTTCCTGATAACTCAAAAAAAGATTGATATTCTGATTTTTTGTTTCATTCCTCTGAAGCGTATAAGTTGTTCCAAAATTTAAATTTTGAGATAATTGAGTATAATTCAAGGTATCCAGATTATCATAAGGAGTCAGTTCATTGATATAATCAAACTGCGATTTAATATTCATGTGAGTTTGAAAAGTAGTATAATTCAGATTAAAGTTAAGTTTCTCTGATGGCATATAATTGGCATCTGCAGAAACTACAAACCGGCTCATTTGCGACTCTTTGACTCTATCAAGATCGTCGTGTTCAATACCTCCTGATAAGGCAATCGTAGCTTTGTTATTAAAAAAAGGTCTGGCATAATTAACTGTTATATTTTCCAAATCATTATTGAAATAATAAGCACCCAAGGTTTTATATCCAGGATCGATCCGTTCATATCCCAGACCAATCGTATTACTCCCAAATGTATAATTCAGTAACAATTTTAACGCATCATAATTAGCATCAGTTATATCATTATTTGAGACCCGAATATCCCGGTTTAGAAAGCTAATTCCATACTCCATTGTCAATTGCATATTATCAATCAAATTCAAGCCAACAGAGACACTTCCGGCAAGATTGCTTTGGGGCATAATTCCCAAACTATCAGGAGGAGGCAGAATCGAATGTTTATCATCACTTGCAGAAAATAATGTTACCCCTAACTTATATTTGGGTCTTTCATAATCAATTCTCACCCCGGCACCCATTCGTTTATATGCAGCCTGAATATTGCCATTTCCTTCTCCAAATTCCACGGCTTTCTGTAAACGGCCATACATACCCCCCACTTTCAGAGGTTTTTCTGATTTATATTCCACACCCAAACCTGTAAACTGGTGCCCGTTCAAGGTATATGGGGAAAAATTCATTGCAACATCCCCAAAATGACCTATAAACGACTTATATACAGGGTGAACAGCAAAGCGGTTCGGCATGGTTGGATAAGTATAATTAGAACCTGAATTTGTAAAATTGAAGGTAAAAGGCAGATCTAACAAACCGGCAATATTAGCATTAAGATTCCCATTCAGATAGTACACAAACGGATCCCGCTTAGACGGCTCATTTCCGGAATAACTTACCAGACTCGATGAAAATCCTCCGCTTAGTTTTAATATTTTATCTTTTGTGATCATATCTCCAGGTTTGTTAAGATCTATTTGCTGAGGATAAGCACAAAAAGTAGAAATAAGGGAAATACAAAAAATGATTATAATTTTTTTCATCAAACTAGCTTTTATTTTTTTGCATCTTAACGTCTGCAATCACGTATGATTCTTTTCCTGATTTCTTAATCTCTTTTATGAGAACAGCTCCTTTTCTCCCATCGATCGTTTCAAATAAAATAGTGTGAGGTAAAGAATCTAACTTAAAATACGTATCTCCTGTATCATTTTGCCTGATATCTAACTTTTTAAAGCTACTGTCATCCACCATAGATTCAAAATCCTGCCTCGTAAAAGAGATTTTTTTTGAATCCAAGTCATTGATCACATAAGTTTTTATTGCTTTAGGGAAAGATGAATACACAAAATCTTCAGCTTGATCGGGTGAGAGTAAACGGCAATAATTAAAATGTTCATTCAATATGAAAAATATGAAATCTATATATTTTCCATTCGTTTCATTAATTTCACTATCCAGAAATACTTTTCGAAAATGAGAAGAAAAAAAAGTTCCATTATTTATTGATGAACTAATCCCAAATTTCAAATTTTCACATATATACAGATTAGTATTTGGTAATATGTTGATTTCTTTAGTTAGAGTTTGTCGTTCTTTATTATTATCTGTATTTAGTTCAATGGAATATTTACCAGGTTTTTCAAAATAAAACTCAGCATTAGTAGTCGTATCATTTTTCACAACACCTCCATTAGATACGATCCATTTTGATTTAATATTACTTACACTCCTGTTTTCAGAGTAAAATATCGCTGGGGCCTCAAGGTCTTCATCTTGCAAAGAAGGTTTCAATACAAAATCCGTACTCAAACGCGGTAGCACTATAATCGTATCAGTTGATTTATATTGTTTTCTGTCATTTCCGGAGAGAAGTTGTACAACATAAGTTCCCGGTTTTTCAAAACAAATCAATGGAGGTTCTTTCAATGTACTCGATGAGGGACTCCCCCCTTCAAACAGCCATTCAAAGCGCGTTGCACCTTGGGTTTTATTATTAAATTTCACATATAAGGGAGCATAAGAATTGATTTGAATCTCTGAATTGAATGCATAAGTTATAACCGAGTCCAGATTCAATTCAAATTCTTTAAAATTAGATTGATTTCCATGCCAACACTCCAAACGAATCAAATGGGTTCCTGGCTCACGAAACACTACAGAACCTGGCATTTTTTGTGTTGAAGATGCAGGAACACCCCCTTCAAAAGTCCACAAATAACGATCAGCACCTACACTTTTATTAAAAACTAAAAATTCAGAAGGAACGGAATAATTTTCATCAGAAGATAAAATATCAAAGTCAACAATAAATTCTATTTTAGATTCATCATAACAAGAATAGAAAAGAACAAAAAACAATATTATTGGAATACAAAAACGTTTTTTCATAAAAAATATATACTTATAAGGCACAAATGTAATATGTTTAAATTAGAAAACAAAATAAATTTGTTCTCTATACATTTTTAAGAGAGTTAAATCCTTGAAAAAATTACGAATAAATTTTTATTGATTTCTTGATTTCAATTGAGCCTCATAGAGAAATCTTGGTTCTAATCCTTCTTTATTCACCCCTTCAATATACCCTGGCGCATGCACAGACGTATATGTGTATTTTCCGGTCACTTCTTTGGCCTGGCAGCCTATTGCATAATTCTGTGCTGTAGGTGGTTTTTGAACCACAATTCTCCCATAAGAACGATCGGCGTCACAATTCCAACAAACTGAATTAACAGCACTCCAACCATGGCCGGTCCCTATGTCTTCTCGATTAAATAGTCCAAGTACAAACTGAGAGCGATATAGCAGTCTTCTCCAGCCCTTGAATGGTCTGATATTCTTCTCTTTCAGGTTATCGTATAACATCCCGCTTGTCCATTTCCGATGACCTTCATTAGCCTCATAACTTCCATCAGAAACACAATTCAGGAAAACAATTCCGGATGCTGAAGATGTCCCGTTTGAAACATAATGATGCCTTCCGTTATTAGCATAACAATCTTTGAATAATATCAATTGAGAGTAGTCACTTGCATTAAAATTATAACCTCTCTCCCCTATTTTCTTACAAACCGGTTCGATGGCATTACAATGCTCTACAGTGAAATTATTCACACATTCCGTTATAACTCCCGACTGCCCAAAATGAAGCATCGTACAATTTTTGATCCAGCCGTTTTCTACGGAACGCACCCGTATTGCCTGCCAGGCATGATTCTCATCTTCTCCCCCGGCTGTTTCAATATCAATCCGTAAATTTTCCAAACCGACATTTTCAACCAATCCGTCCATTACTGGCTTGTATATGTAAGACTGACTCAGCTCGCGATTCAAAGTATAAAAAACAGGGGCATTTATCGTTATCCTATTATTGTCTATAGCTGTAATATAACGGTTATAAACAATGGGTAGCAAATCCTTGGTCCACCTTTCATCCGGTTCGTTTTTTTTGGGGGCAGGAACACCTCCGTAATTAATTGCATTCAACCATTTCTCAGAACATGGATGATAAATGATGATCTGATCGCCGACTTGATAAGAGACCGCATCTTCTATTTCAAAGGAAAAATCTCCGACATCCACTTTAGGAGTGACTATATCCTGCTTTGTATTTTCAGCCATTCTCTCTCCGGTAATTAAAGAATCAGCTCCGATAACAATTACATCTCGCTTTTCAGGCGTATTACCCTTTGCATGAATTATTGAATTGTGAGAAGGATCTTCGCCATCACCAGTTCCCTTCAAAACTACCCCACTGTATTTCAATCGGATAGTACCTGAAACTTCGTACAAGCCAGGCTTCAGGAGTAATGTTCCTCTAAAACCAGTTGTATCCGGCGACAAGCTTCCAATTGAATCGATAATAGATTGAATATATGCTGTATTATCCCCTGACCGAGGATAAACCTCTCTTATTACAGGGACTTCAGGAATATCGACGCTACCTTCCTTATATCCGGCATAACTAAAATCAGGAACAACAAACCCATTTTTATCCTTATGATATACCAGTTTCCCGTTAGAATCAAATGAGAGTAACGCCGACTGCCAAAGATTAACCTTAACTACACTGTTGTTACATGTAACATAATATAATGTTAAACACACAAGAATAGCGATGACCGGAAATAATAATTTCTTCATGATAAATTTATTTTATCAAGATTGATCCATTTATATTTCAATGCAATCATAAAATAGGCCGTACAAAACACAACACCCTCTGCGATATAAAAATAGACAGGAAATGAATAGTGTCTGAATATAAAATGAATAATCAACTGAGAGGCCAACAACAACAAACAGGCCATCAGTTCCTTACTGCGAAATAAAAATGAAAACACCTGAGTATCTTCATCTTTACCGGCAAAAATCCATAATAGGATACAATTGGCAATTACTGTCGTTATAGCAGCAACCTTGTAACCCATCAACGGAATAAAAATAATATTCAACAAAACATTGACTAATATACCAATAGTATAAGTAACAGCGACTAACTTGAACTTATCTTTGAATTTAAGGCTCAAAACGCTCAATGCAAATAATCCGGCAATAAATTCAGCCATACCAGCCCAAGCAATAACAGAATAACCCACACGAAAACTTTCTCCCAGCATTATCTCAGCAATTTCTTTGGCATAAATAAAAAAGTAAACTACAATCGGCAAAAAACAGAAAAAGTATATCTTAAAATATTCATAAAGCTGTAGCTTCATATTCTCAGGTCTAAATTCTAACAGAGATAACAGATAGGGATTTATGGCAGCCCAGTAGGTTTGAACCAATATCAAGATGGAAAACTGGGCTATATTGTAATTCTGGTTGTAAATACCAACATCACTCAAATCACAGAAATACTGAATCAAAAAACGGTCGGATGATACAAGCAATGCTGCGCAAAGACTTGTGACTAATCCTATTCTTCCATATTTGAAAAATATTATCAATTCTTCTTTCTTTACCAGACGAAAAGATAAATGCATTTTAAAACAATCCGGAATCACAACGACGCCGATTAATAGTACATTCAAGATAATACCGCTTATTAAGAAAGCTTCAATGCCATAATTCAAGACAAACGTAAAATAAATAAGCAAACCAAAACCTCCTATTGCTCGTACTGTTTGCATAATATTATAATAAACAGTTCTGCCTTCAAAACGTGGACGGACAAAAAACAGGGAAAGTATTTCGGATGAAAAAAACTGTAAAAAACACAATAAAATAAGATTTCTAATCAATGGGATATCACTGAATCCATACCAGACTATTGAAACTAGAAAAATAACAATAGAGAACAGTACATATAGAAAAGTTAGATTTGAATACAGATCCGAAATCTTATTTTCACTTTTATACCGGAAATAGTATCGGAACACACAACTCGTGATCCATGAATAGCAAACAACTGACAAATAAGTAAATACCAAAAACACCAAGGAATACGCACCAAAATCTTCCGTCGAAAATCTCCGTGTGAAAATAGGTGATTTAATGATTCCGACGATCAATGGAGCCATATTACCGATAAAATACCAAAGTATATCTTTTAGTATAACACTCCTTTTTTCATTCATTCGATCACAGTAATTTTGAATAAATACCTAACAGAATAGATTCCTGATTTTTCCATGAAAAATTTTCATTTACTAAAGAAACGGAGTGAGAGGCATATTTCTTATAATTATCTTCATCTAATAATTCCAGAATTGCTTCCGAGACTTTTTTAGAATCATGGGGATCAACTGGCAGGCCGACTTTATAAGACGAGATTATTTCTCCGATATGTCCAAAATCAGACCCAACAATCGGCATACCAAATGACATATATTCAAACAATTTAATCGGCAAAATCAATTGATTTGTCCTGTTTTTCGGGAAAAGACAAAATGCAATTTTACTTTTCTGATAATATTCATTGATCTTTTCAATTGGAATCTGTCCTGTAAAAAAAACATTCTGCAATAACCCATTACACTCCAAAAATTCTTTTACTCTTATCTCTAATTTCGGATCACAAAAATCACCAACAAAAACAAACTTCAAATCAAATCCTTGTTGCCTACACATCACAAGGGCATCAAGCATCTGCCAGATACCTTTCGACTCCAATAAAGAACCACAATAAACAGCATCATATTCTTTTTCGCAGTCAGATGCATTTTCCGGAGAGAAAAAAGAATAATTATAGACAATACTTGTTTGTGAATTTTTCTTCAGGAAGCGTGATGCAACATTACTTTCCGTAGCAATCAAAAAATCCGCTTTTTTCAAAAATTTCCACTCTGCACATAATGCAGGAATGTCTCGCAACAGAATCCTTACAAAAGAACGTTTATGCCAATAATCTTTCAGATTATCACTATAAGGTTCATGAGCGTCATAGATAACCCTCGGTTGATGAGGAAGTTTCTGTAATTTCAACGCTATGCGACAAAGCTCTACATCATGAAGATGATAAACCGAAGCATTGACTTTTCGCGCTGCTTCAAAAGCATCTTTCATCCCGGATTGTTTAAGAGCTGCAAATTTATTTTCTGTTCTCTTTCTTTTTTCAAGTTGGATAATATGAATCCCATCATCAGTGATATAATCCTTCGCCTCATTTCCATAACAGATATGAGAAACTTCATATTCATTTTGTTGAAGAGTCAGACCTTCTTTTTTGTAAATCCGGTCATCTTCAGGAGCATGAGTACTGGAAATCATGCAGACTTTTATTTTGTGGCACTCCGGCATTATGATTTCTGAATATTTATTGAGAAACAAAGTTACAAATTTAAATCCTATTCTTGTAATTTCCTGATTTTCCAATTGCTGAGAATAATTCCTCCAATAATCAAAGGTAATCCAACCAAGGTTGTCCAATATATGTTTTCCCCTAAAATAAAGTGGATCAACAAAAGAGAAAAAAATGGGGCAAGATAAGTTAATTGACTCAACATAGCGGTATTTTTTGTCAATTTCAAAGCTTTTGCCCAACACAGGAATGCAATTCCCATTTCAAAAGCTCCAACATACATTCCGGCCAATAAACCTTTAGTTGTAGGAAAATGAAAGCCTGCAAAACCGAAATAAATCAGTAATACAATACTTGCCGTCAAAAAATTGAGAAACAATTCTATCGTAGAATCAATTTTACTATCTATTTTTAATATCCAGTAAAATGCCCATACAAAAGCGCTTGACAAAGCCAATAACACTCCCGGCAAAGAGTCAATCCTGATTTCAGACAGATTCCCCTGTGCTGAAATAAAAATAATTCCAATAAAACTGATTGCCAATCCAAGCCATTGTACTGGCTTCATTCCCCGTTTTAAAAAGAAAATGGCAAATAACGGAAGTAAGATCTGCCAGGAGCAATTGACAGGTTGTGCAACCTGAGCCGGAAGAAGACTATAAGCCTTAAATAAAAGAAGATAATAAAGCAACGGATTTACCAAACCTAATCCTATCGATTGTAAAAGATTCTTTTTATCTTTGATACAAGCTCGTAAAAGTTCCGCTTTTTTCTGAATAAGAATGGCAAAAAAGTAAATAATAGTAGCTGTTACGCTGGAGATCATCAATAATTCAACATAGCTTAATTCCGATAAAGCTATCTTAAATGCAGTGGCTACAGTGCTCCAGCACAGGATTACAAATCCGGCATAGAACAACGCTTTCGATTGGTTTTGCATTCTGTTCAGATTTTTTTTCAATCTTTTTTCTTTGTATAGAATGGCCAGTTTGGATCTTCTTTATGAGATTCATTCATAATTTTTTTGATTTTCGCAACAACTTCAGGATGCAGAGCTGCAATATTAGTTGTTTCCGATAAATCAGTACTCAAATCATAAAGTTCTATTGGGGCGTCTATGTTATCGAAGATTTTCAGACGAACACCTTTCCAGTTACCCATACGAACTGCCTGAGAACCACCATTTTCATGAAACTCCCAATAAAAAGAATCATGTACGCGTGCTTTCTTTCCCTTCAGCAACGGCAAAAATGAAGACCCATCGATTGGCTGAGTCAACTTGACTCCTGCAATTTCGCAGAAAGTAGGTAGTACATCCCAAAATGCAGAAGGTTGATCTGTTACGGTACCTGCTTTAATTGTAGCAGGCCAATAAGCAATCATAGGAACACGAATACCTCCTTCGTAAACATCGCGTTTCACGCCTCTCAACCCGCCTCCACTGGTAAAAAATCCAGGATCAGCACCTCCTTCAATATGAGGACCATTGTCCGACGAAAAAATAATCAAGGTATTTTCATCGAGACTTAACGATTTCAGCAGTTTACGAATAGCGCCCACATCGCTATCCAGCTTATGAATCATACCGGCAAATGTACCATGAGCATATTCTTGTGCACAATAATGTCCATTCCCGGGATATGATTTTTCGGAATATTTATCACGATAAGGTTCCTGATACTCATCAGCTAGACTCAACTCTGCATGAGGAATTGTCACTGCGAAATAAAGGAAGAATGGCTTATCTTTATTTGTCTTAATGAAATTTTCGGCTTTTTCCAGGAACAAATCCTGTGCATAATACTTTCTATTCAGCATCACTTTTTCCTCATTTTCCCATAAATACTCCGGGAAATGAAAATGTGCATCCAATTGTTTTATATGCCCATAGAAATAATCAAAACCTTGTTTGACGGGGCTCCCCTGGGTACCAGGCCCTCCCATCCCCCATTTACCGACACAGGCTGTTGAATAACCCGCGCCTTTCAGATATTCTGCCACCGTTTTATATTCAGCAGGAAGTGAAAAGTCAAATCCTCCTAGTGGTGTTTTTTCCTCCTTATTTCCACGGATAGGGGTATGTCCTGTATGCAAACCTGTCATCAGAGATGCACGAGAAGGTGCACTAACTGTACAGCCAGCATAATGAGAGGTAAATTTCAGTCCCTGGGCAGCCAGTTCATCCAGATTAGGAGTAGTAAAATACCGTTGTCCATAACAACTCAAATCGCCATAGCCTAAATCATCTGCAAGGATATATATAATATTAGGCTTTTTTTGCTTGCTTTTTTGGGCAGAAAGAGCTACCGGGAGTATTGTTCCGGCAAGGATTACAGGGATTACTTGCTGTAGTTTCATATTGTTGCTCCGTGGTTAATAATTACCAGAACAAAAGTAGCTATTCTTTTTTGCACTGCAAAACTAAAACTTTCATTACTTTTGTACAAAATATAAAAAAAAAATGGTCAGTTATCTTCAGGTAGATGGGTTAAGTAAAAGCTTTGGTGATTTAGTTTTATTCGAGAATATCGCTTTTGGGATTGCCGAAGGACAACGTATAGGCTTGGTAGCCAAAAATGGCGCAGGTAAGACCACTCTGTTAAATATCCTGACAGGCAAAGAAGATTATAACTCAGGCTCTATTGTTTTTCGCCGCGATTTACGGGTGGCTTATCTGGATCAAAATCCGGTATTCCCATCCGGCATCACTGCTTTACAAGCTTGTAGCAAAGAAGGGTATGAACTCCAGGCCAAACAAATGCTTTCCCGTTTTAAGGTTAACGATTACGATCAGAAAGTAGATGAACTTTCAGGGGGACAGCTCAAACGGGTTGCTCTGGCGTCTGTGTTAATGACAGATCCTGATTTACTGATTCTTGATGAGCCAACCAACCACCTGGATCTGGAAATGATAGAATGGCTGGAAGGGTATCTTAATCGAAATAATAGAAGTTTATTGATGGTCACACACGACCGTTACTTCCTTGATCGGGTCTGCTCTGAAATCATTGAAATAGACAACCGTCAACTCTACCAATACAAAGGGAACTACAGTTATTATCTGGAAAAGCGGCAAGAACGTCTGGAGACTCAAAATATGGAGCTTGAACGTGCAAACAACCTATTCCGCAAAGAATTGGAATGGATGCGTCGCCAACCTCAAGCCCGTGCCACGAAAGCAAAAGCCCGAATCGATTCCTTTTATGACCTTGAAGATAAAGTAAAGCAAGGAGCAATACAAGGGAATGTAAAACTGGATGTAAAAGCATCCTATATCGGGAACAAGATTTTTGAAGCAAAAGGGATTTCCAAAAATTACGACGACCAGGTGATAGTCAAAGACTTTGATTACGTCTTCGCCAGATACGAAAAAATGGGAATTGTTGGAAACAACGCGACCGGTAAATC
>JAVBUX010000183.1:0-3947 GCA_031554915.1 Bacteroidales bacterium
ACTGCATCAAAATCGATATTTGTCATCCAACTGTCTTCTCTCTCGGAGCAAAATTCCGCACTATTTTCATTGACGTTCATTGAGTTGAACCAGTACAACCGGGTAGTTAAATCCTGAGCCATCAGGATATGCCTGGCCGGACTGGTCACACTTGCGGATTCTTTACTGTAATCCGTATTCTCAAAAGTCATATTATCCCCATAAAAAAATGCAACGGAGGCATAATCGACATCCAGCGCATTACCTTCCGGACCGTGTTCAATGGTCAACTGGTAATCCTTGTTGAAATTAATCTTATCTGAAAGCAGGAAACGGTATCCTCCGGTTTTTGCTGTTTTCAGATCATAGGTTAAAGCTCCATGAATGGGCATACTGATTCCTCTGTCCCAGCGATCCATGACTGCATACCATCCTCCATTGAAATAATCTTCCGATCCGGTACCGTGCATGATCGTTTTTCCGTCAGCAACAGAACAGTCGTCACCCTCCCAGAAAAGTGTCATACCCTCTTCCAATCCCTGTGCGATCAGGGTTGTTCCTACATAATGTCCACGGCCTTTAATATCTGCTATATGATATGGTTTTCCTTTTTCCGGACGAATTTCTCTTCTCCATTGTGCATATAACTTTCCTTCTTTCAATGGATTTCTTTGTTGAGCGGTATAATAAATGGTTCCGGAAATCATGATCTCTTTCTGCTCTACATCCGGACGATATTTATATTCAAGTTTTAGTTTGGCTGAATGGTCAAAAGGCATAGGCAGGTAAGAATAATTCGTACTACCATTTGTTCCAAGTAACATGCTGTGCATCGATTGATTTCCAAAGGCATAACCGAAAAAATCCGCCAATGGCATGTCAATGGCGTTACCGGGTGATTTATCCCAGTTGGCGGTAAACCAAATATCTCTGTAATGACTGTTAAGTCCATCGCCCAGATTCAGTTCCAGTCCAACGATTCTTCCTCCATGTAATACAGAAAACAAGTCGTTTTTTTGACCGGGTTTCAGAACAAAGTTGATATTTCTGGAGAGAATTTTTTCACTTTCACCGACTTCATAAACGTTGAGTTCACGATCCCAGGTTGAAGCTATCAGGTCTAAAACATCTTGATTTTTTTGATATAAATCAATGCTGAAACTTTCTATTTTTTTATCCGGGGACAATGTTCTAAATTGTATCTGATGAAATTTCAATCCGGGTCCTTTATATACTATCTTCAATGACTTTGCATACGATATAGGAGTGTAGCAAAAATATCCTCCCGCTTCATTGCCGCAAAGCGGGGATTGAAAAGGATATATTTTCCCGGAAAACAAGTCAATGAAAGGAATATTGATCCGGGGAGTCTTTTCTCCGTCGAAATAAAAACGAAGCGTATCGTTCGAAGGCGTAGGCGTCCAGATGCGATTAAGCAGTCCCGGACCTTTCAGGTCTGCGATAACATATTCATTATTTTCCATTCTCAAATAAGAATATTTTCCGGAAAATCCATCGTCATTACCTCCCGTACGATCATAACTTGAAAGTTGCTCTATGTCATCAGACCTGTATGCCGGTAAATTACGAACAGTGCATAAATTTTCCAGTTCTCTTCTAAATTGCTGACTGTAAACAAATTGAAATATAGCCAGGGCAATACAACTTAAAAAGATCTTTTTTCTCATGATTATTTCGCTTTTTCGTTGCCCCAGAGTTTCGGGTCATTTCCCATATTCTTTCTCCACTCATGCCTCCAACGATGAATGTCTTGTCCATCGATCATCGGACGTGGTTGCCTCATCTGGTAAGTTGGGGTTTTAGGTAAGGGAGATGCTTCAGACTGATACCAATAAGCAACAGTACTGATATCCAGAGTCAAATTGTTATTATGTCCATGCTCGATAGTTCCTTTTAAAGCTGTATCGAAATAGATCGGATCAGATATAAAAAAGCGGTAAGCATGCGTACGGCCTAAAAATCCGAGATCGTGATTTACCCGGGCAAATCCATAATAAGGATGGTAAAATTTAGATGCCGGACACCAAGATGTATTAAAAAAATCTTCGGTTCCGGTTCCCAGTAACGATGCTTTTTTCTCTCCGTCTATGTAAAACATATCATCTCCTTCACCGTACCACATCGGAGAAGGGCATTGCACGTAGTAATTAATCCCGACAAAATGACCTTTTCCTTTGATATCTGCAAATACATAGTTGTTTGCTCCATCTTTATTTTCTCCTGGTTTTCCAACCAGACCCCATTCGGTTTCACCTTCCGGCAAGGCATCGGTCAGCTCTTGATTGTACCAGGCATGGAAACGTCCTGTTTTAGCCGGAAGTTTGTCAACTTCCACATAATCAATATAAAAGTAAAGACATTCTATGGTTTTTCCGGTTTCGTTTACAAATTCAATCCGCGCTCCTTTCTCAAAAGGCATTTGAAAATAAGAAGTCAGGCCGGTTCCGTCACGAGGGCCTACGGCCAACGGGAGTGATGTAAACTCATAAAATTCTCCGAATCCATTTCCGAAAAATGCGGATATCGGAACTTCTACCGATGGATATTTATTTCCGTCCCAATACATTTTCAGGATGATATTTTGCCTGTCGATGCGTTGCGGCGCTATAGTCACCCAGATGTGGTTAATAATTCCGGCGCCGGGTATTTCCACTGTATAAGTGCTGTCCTGACCGATTCCCCATTTGTTATCTCCGTTTCCTCCGGTGATATCGGCAGAGCTGATTCGTTTGGTTTTGACTTTATCCTGAATAGTCAGTAATCCGCCTAATTCTCCGGAAAGATTCTGAGCAATGGAGCTACCCGCCCAAAAGATTAGTACGAATGTTATTAAAAATGTTCGTTTCATCTGATTATTTTATTTTACGGTTCATATTATTTTCTATCTTCATTTCCCCATAGTTTGGAGTCATTTCCTTGATTTTTCCTCCACTCATGACGCCAGCGGTGTATATCCATTCCATCTATCATTTTTTTAGGCTGACGGGTTTCAAACGATGGAGACGGAGGCAGTTTTCCTACTTTAGATTGATACCAATAGGCCACCGTACCCAGATCCATAGTCATATTATTATCGTGTCCGTGTTCAATAGTTCCTTTTAATGATTTTGTAAAATAGATTGGATCAGATATAAAAAATCTATAGGCATGAGTTCTACCCAGCCAACCTATATCATTATTGACCCTGGCAAATCCATAATAAGGATGAGAAAAGAGTGTTTTAGGACACCAGGATGTATTGAAAAAGTCTTCTGTTCCGGTTCCCAATATGGAAGACGTTTTTTCTCCGTCTATAAAAATCATATCATCACCTTCTCCATACCACATTGGAGATGGACATTGGACATAATAGTTGATACCTATAAAATGACCTTCACCCACAATGTCGGCGAATACATAATTATCTTTTCCATCGGTATTGTTTTGTTGCTGTCCGACAATTCCCCATTCTGTTTCTCCTTCGGGAAGAGTTTCCGTGGTCTCATGATTGTACCAGGCATGGAAACGAGCGCTATTATCCGGAAGTCGATTCATTGCTACATAATCAACATAATAATATAATTTCTCCAAAATGACATCTCCCTGATTTTCGATTTCAATGCGAGCTCCTTTTTCGAAAGGCATGGCAAAATAAGATACCAAAGCGGTTCCACCTCCGGGACTGACTGCCAGCGGAAGCGAAGCATATTCATATTTTTCATCCCAACCGTTGCCAAAGAATGCTGCTAGCGGAGCCTCAACGGAAGGGTTTTCCGAACCATCCCAATACATCCTCAGGATGAGATTGTTCCTATTCAATTGATTAGGAGCTATTGTCATCCAGATGTGATTGATGATCCCGGTTCCTTCTATTTTTATCTCATGTTTTTCTCCGGGCTTGAGATTTGGAATCCAATCTCCATTGTTTCCTTGTTTATCCACTGAACTGACTCTTTTGTTTTTCAGTT
>JAVBUX010000199.1:0-23886 GCA_031554915.1 Bacteroidales bacterium
TTGCAACAAATATATAAAAAGAGCTTCCTTGATTTCTTTCTGACGATACAAATCTTTCAACTCTATTTCTTGAGAAGTCAATATGCGGGCTTTACTGGCATACAAATTTCCTTGTTTTCGGAGCTCCTGGGTTGTCATCTGCAAACTGGCATCTGAAATACGAATCCCCTTTAATAAATCAGCCTTGAGAGTTTCGATCTTTGAATTGTATTCTTTCAGCAAGGGATTTTCGGATTTCATTCCGACCGTAGCCTTGTTCTTCTCTGCCATTTCCTGATTGTATTTGCTAACCAAGCTAAGAATTGTCGGATCTGTCAGTCCGACATTGGCAGGCACAACATTGTCTTCATTTTCAGGATTATTCAGAAAATCTTTAGTAAACTTCAGTAGATTTAACTGAATCTCTTTTTCTGCTATTTGGGAATTGTATTCGCTTGTTTTGTTAAGAGACAACTGTGTCTCAGACACAACATCCGTTACACCCTGAGCCTGTTTGTAATCACCAACATTTTTTTCAGCACTACCTAATTCGCCAGAAATGATTTTTAAACGTTCGTCAATAAATCGATTCGTGTTGGTTGCCGTAAAATTTTTATCTTCGATCGTTTTCTGGTTATAAACATCAAGCAAGGTATTGATAAAATCTTTTCCTTTTTCAGGACAAGGTGTTACCATAGATAACTCAACAACTCCGGAAATCTTATTGATTGGTCTCACACTTATTCCGGGAGCACCATTCGGATTATTTATTATAACAATGATCGGATAAGAAACATTTCCCCAAGGATTAACATTGAGAGATAATGCTCCCCAGGGAGAAGAAAATTGCTCATTTAATTTGACCTCTTTTTTGAATGATAATTCTTTTGATTCTACAATCATTGAATTATTGGATCCTTTATTAATCGTAAAAGATCCGGATCTCACATAATCAATAACTGATACAAATATAGGAGACCGGGTATATATTTCCATGTCTTTTATTTTTCCTTCTTTATGATAAGATGCCATAAAACCAAGGCTATCAGCTGCAGTCTGGCGCAATTCATTAGAAAGAAGAATCTCTATTTCATTATCCAAAGTTTGACTTTGAGTCCTAATACCCAAATCTTTGAATACACTAACATCCACTCCGGCCTGATTATGATCCCCCTCTTTGATAATAGCTTTAGCCGACACCCGATATTGGGGAACCGTATATCTCAAATATAGAAAAGCCATACCAAGACTTACTGCAAGGAAAATAAAAAACAATGGCCAATATTTCAAATAGTGAATAATGACTTCAACGATAGAAAGCTCTTCTTTGGATTCGTTAGTTGTATTACTGGAAAGTTGCATTGTAATTATTTTTGTGAAAATAATGCTATCATCGTAATAGCAAAGGTAACGATGGAAAAAATAAAAGGTATATTCCTGTAAGACGAAGAAGATGAATCTACTTTCGCTTTATTAGGTTGTACATATACAATATCATTTTGTTGCAAAAAGAAATGTGGTGAAAAGAAAATCTCAGGAGAAGTCATATCCATTTTAAAAAATTGTTTTTCTCCCGATATTACACGGCAAATCAGCACTTCTTTTCGTTCCCCGTTAATAGTCATATCTCCGGCCATCGCTATGATTTCCGGAAGCGACACCTTCTCATTTTCAATAACATAAGTTCCTGGAGTTTTTACTTCTCCAAGTATTGTTATTTTATAATTTGTAAAACGAATACTCACAATCGGATTTTCGGCATAACTTTTTGAGATTTTATTCTCCAGCAAGCCAACAGCTTCGGATTTTGTCAGTCCGGCTAATTTAATTCTTCCCAATACGGGAAAGTTAATATATCCTTCTTCATCTACCAAATATCCGGATACTCCCGATCCACTTTCAGTTTGGGACAGATTAAAAATCTCAACCGATTGAGGATTGGCTGCAGACACTCGAATCGACAGATTATCATTAGGGGTAATACGTATGATATATTTGGAGGAATCTGTTTCATACATGTACGCCGGAATTTTATCTGTATCCTGGAAATAGACAATATTCTTTTTTGATCCACAGGAAAGCATAAAAAGTAAAAAAAAGATAAGAGAAATATAAAACAGTAATATTCTCGATTTCATAAATTTATATTTAATTGCGTGCTAATTTGTGGTTGCAAAATTATATATTTTTTCCTGATTAAGAAATGTATAAGACAAAAAGTTAAGCCAACATAAAAGGAACCATTAAAATATCGGACAACATGTCCGATATCGGACACAAAGACAAACCATAAACAATTAATAATCAGAAATATAAATATACGGCACACTACTTGTTAATCCTTGAATAAAACAAATTCTAAGTTAAAATAAGGTGGACAAAGAAATTCCCATATCAGAACAACGAAAAGAACAACATAAACAACTGCTCAAATACGGAGGAATCTCTTTATTTGTAATAGTTTTACTCATAATATTCTTCAATTTCATGAAAACTTCTGCCAATTACAAGGATCTTACCATCTCTCCTATTGACAAAGGTACAATCGAAATTGCGATCAATGCTTCCGGGAAAGTAGTCCCTCTAACCGAAGAAATTATCATTACTCCTATCAGTTCCAGAATATTGGAAGTCTATAAAAATCCGGGAGAAAAAATTCAAAAAGGAGAAGCTATACTTCAACTGGAACTGGCATCTATTGAGACTGAATACCAACAAAAACTTGATGAACGCGAAATGAAAAAAAGTAAACTCATCCAATTGGGAGTCAATTCATCAGGAAAATTATCCGAGATGAAAATGCAACAAAAAATCAAGGAAATGCAACTCAAACAGATGGACACAGAACTGAAAAATGAAAAATATCTCGATAGTATAGGAGCCAGCACTTCCGATAAAATCCGTCAGGCAGAACTGAATTATGAAGTCTCTCGACTCGAACTCGAACAACTCAAAGAAAAGATCTCCAACGAAAAGAAAAATATCGATGCTGATCTGAAAGTACAACAACTGGATCTGAACATATTCGACAAAACCCTGGCTGAAACCCGCCGCCTATTAAAAGATGCCCGAATTCTCTCTCCTCTGGATGCGACATTGACATTCGTCAATAATGAAATAGGTTCTCAGGTAGGTGCAGGAACTCAAATCGCGATCGTATCCGATCTGACACATTTCAAAATCAATGTAGAAATAGCAGACAGTTATGCAGATTACATCCGCCCCGGGGCAAAAGCAATTGTAAAAATCGGGGATGAAAATCTGGAAGGTACGGTATTGAATGTCATTCCGTCTTCAAAAAATGGAATTATCAATTTTACCGTTATGCTGGCAAATTCAGGGAATCAAAAATTACGAAGTGGCTTAAAAACAGATGTATATGTAATGGCAGGAATAAAAAATGATGTACTGAGAATCAAAAACGGCTCATACTTCACTGGTAAAAATATTTATCACCTGTGGGTCATCAAAGGAAATAAGGCTGTCCAACGAGAAGTAAGCCTTGGAGAAAGCAATTACGATTACGTAGAAGTTATCAGTGGACTGGAAGATGGAGACCAGGTCGTGATTTCGGGACTCGAAGGATTTAATAACACAAACGAAATAAAAATCAAAAAATAAACTTATTACTTAAAAAATATGGCAATCATCGAACTACAAAATGTACACAAAGTGTATCGTACCAAAGAAATAGAGACAACCGCTTTGGAAAATGTGAATCTGTCGATAGACAAAGGGGAATTCCTTTCAGTTATGGGTCCTTCTGGCTGTGGTAAAAGTACCTTGCTCAATATCATTGGGTTATTGGACAATCCAAACCAGGGAAAAATCCAGATTAACGGACAAGATACAGCCAAATTAAATGATAAAACTGCGGCTGAATTCCGAAACAAAACTGTCGGCTTTATTTTCCAGAGTTTTCACCTGATACCGTCCTTGAGTGTATTGGACAACGTACAACTACCCCTACTCTATCGTTCATGTTCTAACCGCACGGCACGAGCCAAAGAAGTATTGGAAAAAGTAGGTCTTTCGCACCGGATGAAACACTTCCCTACCCAACTCTCCGGCGGACAATGCCAACGTGTAGCCATCGCCCGCGCGATTATCGGCCAACCGGAAATCATTCTGGCCGACGAACCTACCGGAAATCTCGACAGTAAAATGGGTATGGAAATTATGGAGCTGCTGTTTGACCTCAATAGAGAAGGATCTTCCATAATCATGGTAACTCACGATGAACATATCGCAAAGCAAACAAAACGCATTGTAAGATTTTTTGACGGAAGACAAATTCAATAAATTATGTATAAAATATATATAAAACAAGCCTGGCAAATACTGAAAGAAGATAAAGTCGTCAGTATCATCTCAATACTGGGAACAGCACTTGCCATCACAATGGTTATGGTCATGATCCTGACACAGGAAATTAAGACCACAAACATAGCTCCGGAAGTAAACCGGGAAAGAACCATGTATATTAAGTGGACAAGAGAAGAAAGTCGCAATGGTAACAGTATCAATGTAAATATGGTTTCCGGTAAATTATACAAACAGTACCTGAGTCAGTTAAAAACACCGGAAGCAATATCTATGCAAAACAGGTCTCAAAATCGAATTTACCTGGCCAACAGTGACAAATTTTTCAAAGCCGACATCATGGACACGGATCCGGAATTTTGGAATATTTACCGGTTGTCTTTCCTGGAAGGCAAACCTTTTTCCAGGGAAGACTTCCAATCAGGAATTCCATCGGCAGTTATCTGTGAGGATCTGGCCCAAAAGCTTTTCGGAGGAGATTCAGCTTTGGGAAAAGAATTTGAATACAAAAACAAAGTGTACAAAGTTTGTGGAGTTGTAAAAAATGTTTCCAGCCTTTGCTACAATGCTTATTCTCAGGTATGGATACCATATACCTCTAAGTACGAACAAGATAATGGATATTTTTCAATTACCATATTAGCAAAAGATAAAAAAGATTTCAGCAAAATTAAAAAAGAAGTCAGGGAAAATGAAGTTCGCTACAGTACCCAGGCAGATAAATATACAGTAAAATTTATTGGACCGTATTCTTGTCAGGAATCATTGGTAAAAGAAGATAATATGACAAACAATGAGCCGGATATGAAGAAGAATTTTCGCAAATTTTACATCACATTAGCTATTCTATTGTTAGTACCGGCTATCAATCTATCGGGATTTAGCTTGTTCAAGATAATCAATCGCACCTCTGAAATAGGTATTCGAAAAGCATTCGGAGCAAACAAAAGTAAAATTCTAATCCAGGTACTCTACGAAAATCTATTAACTTCGATTTTAGGTGGAATAATCGGTCTGATCTTGTCCTACTCTGTAGTTACATTACTCAAAGATCGTTTATTTGCCTCCGAAGAAAAATTTATAGGCGAAAATACGATTCCTGTCTCTGCTTTTATCTCTCCCTCTGTATTTTTATATGTTTTTCTGATTTGCGTGGCTCTGAATCTTCTTTCATCCGGGATTCCTGCTTGGAGAGCCTCCCGCATGCGTATTGTTGAAGCCATTAATTCTTAATTTTTAATTCTTAATCTCATGTTACGACATAGTTTTAAAATGATCTGGGCCGAACGAAAAAGTAATATCTGGATACTTATCGAATTGACCATTGTATTCAGTATCCTCTGGTTTTGTTCTGGTTTTGTATATGATATTGGCAAAAAATATTTTCAGCCGACAGGATTTGACATCAAACATACTTATTTGATCCTATTTGGAAATCAAAAAAATATCAAAATCGATAGTCTGAGCGATGAGGAAAAAGAAGAAGCCGGAATCACAATTTATGAACGAATAAAAAAATATCCGGGAATCGAAAGTATTTGCTTTGCAGAAGGCAATGCACACCCGTATGCAACAAGCTATTCCTCGAATACTTACAAAAAAGACTCCATCGATTACTCTGCAAGTACAAGAAATGTAAATCCAGATTTCTTTGATGTTTTCAAAATCAAATTTCAAAAAGGAAAATCTTATGACGCAAAAGATATTCCATCAAAAAAGCAAATTGTCATTTCTCCTGATTCAAAAAACAAATTTTTTGATGAAGATGTCCTTAAAACAACGGAAATAGTAAAAAAAGCTCTTGATCCAAGTCTTCCACGTCCTAAAACAGAAGAAGAATGGGAAAATGCAAAAATTATTGATGTTCACTATCAGATAACTGGAATCACAAATAAAATAAAAAGAGGTGATTATGAAGATTATCAAAGAATCGTTTTCTATCCTCTTGAACAAAAAAGTCTGAAAAACATCTCTGGTGGGGTATATATATCTGTTCGTGTAAAACCGGATGCTGATAAAAATTTCCCGGAAAAATTTTTGAAGGAAATGAAAGAGCAGCTGAAAGTTACACCTTTTGAACTTGCTGAAATTCAATCTTTTAACGATTTACGAAAGGAATACTTGCAAATGACAGGAGACCAGGAAAAAGTCGAAACCGTATTCACTGTCATTATATTCCTGCTTATCAATGTCTTTCTTGGAGTTTTAGGCACATTCCGTTTTCGGGTTAATGCTCGTAGAGGAGAGATCGGATTACGTTCTGCGGTTGGTTCCAGCAAAAGTAAAATTCAACAACTTTTCCTCGGTGAAACATTCTTTCTGCTTCTGTTGGCCAGTATTCCGGGTACAATCATTGCTATAAACCTCCAGTTAACGGGATCATTATCCAAACTGGGGATCTCATTTCTGACACTGACTGAAAAAACAGGATTTATTTCAAGGGAATTAGGAAGTGAACAATCGTTCCTTATCCTATGCTTAATCACGTATGCAATCACTTTTGTAACAATACTCGTAATCATCTGGCTCGGAACCTGGTACCCTGCGAAAAAAGCATCGGAGATTCAACCGGCAGAGGCATTGTACTATGAATAATGACAAAATGAAAGGTATGAAGAAAATATTTTTGATACTCAGCATAATGAATCTATTTTTTTCATTATCTGCCCAGGATACTATACGCATTACCTTGGATGAAGCCATTTCTGAGAGTGCCATCCATTCTGTGGATGCTTTGGTAGCAAAAAACGAATTTCGTTCAAGCTATTGGGGATATAGAACTTACAGAGCCGAATTATTACCTGAAGTTGTTTTTGACGGCGTTCTCCCCTATTATTCCAAATCATACAACCAATTGCAGAATCCGGATGGTACTTATACATATGTCAGTAACGATTTCAGTCGCCTGGATGCAGCTATCTCTATCAACCAGAATATCCCCTGGACCGGGGGAAAACTCTCGATAGAAAGCAGTATGCAGCGACTGGATCAATTTGGAAACAACTCTACTACCAAATATATGGCGATACCGGCAGCTGTGACCCTCGAACAACCTATTTTCGGATTCAATCGTGTCGGATGGTTACAAAAAATAGAACCTGTTAAGTACAAAGAAGCAAAAGCACGACTGGTTTCGCAAATGGAGACTGTCACAGTCAGAGCCATTAATTATTATTTCAACCTGTTACTCGGAGAGATGAACCTCAATATTGCCATTCAGAATCATAAAAATACAGAACGATTATATACTATTGCCGAAGCAAAAAGAAAAATCGGACAAATCTCTGAAAATGATCTGTTGCAATTAAAAATTTCCTGCCTGAAAGCTGAAGCGTATGTCACTGAAGCTCAGTCTTCTTTGAAAGCCAGCATGTTTCAACTACGTTCTTTCCTGGGATATAGCGAGAATGTTATTCTTCGCCCGGCCATTCCTGAATCATTGAACAACATTCAATTAAATTACGATGAAGTATTAGGTCTGGCCACTGAAAACAGCTCTTTCACTCAGGAAATTCACAGACGCCAACTGGAAGCCTCGCGAGATGTCAGCCAAGCAAAATCCGAACGTTGGAATGCCAACTTGTTCCTATCATTCGGCTTATCCGGACAAGACTCTCACGTTCCCGAAATATTCAACAACCTGAGAAACAATCAGATCGTAAACCTGGGTGTTAGAATTCCTATACTCGACTGGGGAAAAGGCAAAGGTAGAGTAAAAGTAGCGGAATCAAACAGGGAAGTCGTCCAATCCAAAATAGAAAAAGAAAAAATCGATTTCAACCAGAATATTTTTCTTCAGGTAGAAAACTTCAACAACCAATCGAAACAATTGAAAATTGCAGAAGAAACAGATCACATCGCCCAAAAACGTTATGAAACCAGCATTGAAGCTTTTATTCTCGGAAAAATAGATGTATTGAACCTCAACGATGCACAATCATCAAAAGATGAAGCCCGACGCAAATACATAGAGGAAATGTATATGCTCTGGTCGTATTACTATCAAATCAGAAGTATTACCCTACATGATTTTATGAATAAACGGGATTTATACACTGATTACCAAGCTATTGTTAACAATTAGTTCGATTATTTAAATAATACATTATCTTTGTGTACAATCGAGTCCACTCGTTTTCATAGATTTTTATATTAATAATACATCTAAGTTAACTAGTATAAACAATTAAATCATGATTAAAGTTACTTTCTTTTTTTTACTTTCTTTTTTTAATGTCACTGCTCTGATGGCACAAGCACCTGTGCCTATAAAACCTCGCATACTGATAAGTACGGATATTGGAGGCACAGATCCGGATGACAACCAATCGATGGCCCATTTCTTAATGTACAGTAACCTATTTGAAACTGAAGGTCTTGTTTCTTCTCCATCTTATGGAAGCGGCAATGTGTCAGAGATATTGCGAATGATCAACCTTTATGAGAAAGATCTGCCGAAATTGAAAAAACATGCCAAGGGTTTTCCGTCTCCCGAATATTTGCGCTCCATCAGCAAACAGGGAAGGAGCGGAGCTGCTCCATACTGTGGATATATGACAGCTACTGAGGGATCAAACTGGATTATCAAGTGTGCCCGGAAAGAAAGCAAGCAGCCACTATGGGTTCTTGTGTGGGGTGGCTTAGACGATGTGGCTCAGGCTTTGCATGATGCCCCTGATATCCAGAACAAAATAAAAATATACTGGATAGGTGGACCGAATAAGAAGTGGAGTACCAATAGTTATGCCTACATTACTGAGAATTTTCCCAATCTTTGGTTCATTGAAGACAATGCTTCTTACCGTGGATTTATTGCCAACTACAAACAAATGGATGAATTCAATGGCAAATACTATGATACATTCATCAGTGGCGGTGGAAACCTGGGCAAAGACTTTGAAAATTACCTGAACGGAAATACCAAAATGGGAGATACTCCAGCATTGCTTTATATGATGGACGGCGACCCAAATGATCCTACAAAAGAATCATGGGGTGGCAGCTTTGTAAAATTTACACATAGTCCACAGATTATATTCGACAGGCCAACAACAGCACAAAACACAGTTCAAATCTATTCGATCATGGAGTTTCGTGTGAAAGGTCCCAAAATAAACATTCCATCTGATTCAATTTGCATGGTCATGACTATTAATAAGCAAACCTGGGATGGATTTTATTTAGGAGATGGAATTTATGCAGTAAGACATTCTACTTATACGCTTGGGACATTGCCTTATACCATCGTTTCAGATATTCCAGGTTTCCCGACTCAGAAGGGTGAAATCACTGTAGAGAATATTTGGCCGGGCAAAATTTGTAAAACAGATTACAAACTTGGTAATAATTGGTTCACAGATAAAAGTGATGAAGACCTGTTTGATAAAAACCTTCATGGCTTCAAAACTGTATCTAAATGGCGCATCGACGCAATGATGGATTGGGCAAAACGCTGGTCTTGGCTGAAGGAGTAATCCTGCGAATAATCGAATAAAATTAAATAGAATTTGAATTATGATACTGATTTCCGACGATGATTCTGCTGTCCGCTCTTCACTAAGCCTGGTACTCAACCGGGCCGGTTACGAGACCATAACCAGCTCCAGTCTGGAAGAAACAATGAATTGTGTACGCACACAATCCCCGGAAGCTATCATAATGGACATGAACTATTCATCCGGTACCAGCGGAGATGAAGGACTTACCCTACTGAAACAGGTAAAGATATTTCGTCCGGAGGTTCCTGTAATACTGATCACGGCATGGGGATCTATTCACCTGGCTGTCAAAGGAATACAGTCCGGAGCTTTCGACTTTATCACAAAACCCTGGGATAACCGGGCGCTATTGAAAAGTATCGAAACAGCGATAAGCCTCAACAAAGAAAGTAATGATAATCTGAACATTATCCGTTTCGAAAAAATTATAGGCAAATCTCCTTTGCTCACGAATATTTTCAACACGATTGCACGGATTGCCAACACCAATGCCTCCGTACTGATCACGGGTGAAAGTGGTACCGGAAAAGAATTGATAGCAGAAGCAATCCATTATCATAGTAACAGGAGTAAAAAGCCTTTTATCAAAGTCAATCTGGGCGGTATTTCTCAATCTTTATTCGAAAGTGAAATGTTCGGACATAAAAAAGGCGCTTTCACCGACGCTCATTACGACCGTATAGGACGTTGCCACATTACAGACGACACAAAATGGACTTCCGCCTGTCAAATTTGATCAGGATTCTATGGCTTTCTTAAAAACACTACCCTATCCGGGAAATATCCGTGAACTAAAAAACCTGGTAGAACGAACCATCTTTGTTTCCGGAAAACCGGTTATAACAGCCGACGACTTTAAAAAAATGATTGATGAAAATCCGGGAAAAACATCTCCTTTCTCCAAGAGCATACTCCCTCTTGAGGAAATGGAAAAAAGTATGATTCTTAAAGCCATTGAATTATATGGCAACAATTATACTAAAATAGCTACTGCATTGGGGCTAACACGCCAGGCCTTGTATCGAAGACTGGAAAAATTCAACTTAAAAATTGACAATTGAGAATTTTATGAGATTCAAAACTCTATTTTGGCTTCTCTTCATCATCACATTCGGTTCCTTAATCGGCCTGGGAATCTTCTTTGCCAAATCCGATATCAAACTCTTTTTCTTTATCGAAGGGATTGCTGTTATTTCAATACTATTGTTTCTCATTTTTTACAATATGCTATTGAAACCTTACAAAATGATTAGCAACGGGATGGATCTTCTCAGACAACAGGATTTTTCTTCCCGCCTCCGTGCTGTCGGACACAAAGAAACCGATACTTTAATCAGAGTCTTTAATAAAATGATAGATCAGCTCAAGGAAGAACGGCTTCATGTCAGGGAACAAAACCATTTTCTTGATCTTTTGATCAAAGCATCGCCTCAAGGATTAATAATCCTCGATTTTGACAATAAAATCTCACAAATCAATCCCGCCGGACTGAGATTATTGGATTTAGACTCACAAGAAAGTGTTGTCGGAAAATCTCTGGAAGAATCAAATATTCAAATCGGAAAAACATTGGCACAACTACAACCTGACGAGGACGCGGTAATTCGTATTTCAGGCATTTCTCTTTATAGTTGCATACGTTCATCATTTATTGACCGTGGCTTCACTCATCCTTTCATCCTCATTGAAGAGCTAACCCACGAAATATTAAAACTGGAAAAAAAATCGTACGAAAACATTATTCGCATGATGGCACACGAAGTCAACAATTCTGTTGCTGCCGTAAGCTCTACGCTCAATGTTATTTCAGACAGCCTGAAACAGGATCAGGACAATGAACTGGCAGATGTATTGCCCGCAGTCAATGCATCTTCCGAACGTTGCAACCATCTGAGCCGTTTTATCACCAATTTTGCCGATGTTGTAAAAATTCCACAACCTCACTTGTCAAATACGGACTTAAATGAATTGGCCCGTTCTGTTGAGGCCTTGTGCAGTTTTGAATGCAACAAACACAATATCAAAATCATCTTATCTCTCTCTGAAACGCCCTGCCATATTAGCACTGACAGCATTCAAATGGAACAGGTGCTTGTCAACCTGGTTAAAAATGCAAGAGAGTCGATTTGGGAAAATGGAGAAATTAAAATAATCACTTCCGCCAATCCACATCAAATCACAGTTGAAGATAATGGCCCTGGTATTTCGGATGAAGTCAGGAAAAAATTATTTACTCCTTTTTTTACGACAAAACCCAACGGACAAGGGATCGGACTATTATTCATCCGTGAAGTATTGATGAATCTGGGATATAAATTTTCGTTTGCGACAGAAAATGATGGAAAAACAAGATTCCGGATCTTTTTGAATATCCAATAATATTCTATTTATAATGAGGCAGCCTCATTATAAATAGAATATTTTCGTCTAATTATTTCTCTACGCTAAACTTATAGATACATTTACTTGTATAAACGCTATCCGGATCAAGTGTAGTAGATGGGAAAGTCGGTTGATTAGGTGAATCTGGGAAATGTTGAGTTTCTAAACACAATGCTGTACGTTTTTGATAAGTAATTCCCTTTTTACCAGACTGACTTCCATCCAGGAAGTTGCCTGTATAAAACTGAACTCCGGGCTCATTTGTAAACACTTCCATCACAATACCTGTAGTAGGGCAAAGTACCTTACATACAGCTTTTGTCAAATCTCCAGGAGTATTGATCACAAAGTTATGGTCATAACCTTTACCATAAACGATATCGATACATGTAGTATCATTGATACGATCTCCGATAGCCGTAGGTGTTCTAAAATCAAGAGGAGTTCCTTCCACTTTAACAATTTTACCGGTTGGGATCAATACATCATTAGTTGGAGTATATTGATCACAATTCAGGGCAAGAACGTGATCCAAGATAGTATTGTTAGGATCTCCTGATAAGTTGAAATAAGAGTGGTTTGTCAGGTTCACTACTGTCGGACGATCGGTAGTTGCCTTATAATCGATATCCAAAGCATTGTCTGCTGTCAATGTATAAGTTACTGTTACATCCAAATTTCCTGGGAATCCTTCTTCTCCTGCTTTAGAAAGATATTTACAGATCAAAGTCGTGCTGTCCGGTTGTTCGACATTAAAATACTGAGTGTGGAATCCTCTAGGACCTCCGTGAAGAGAATTAACTCCATTATTAGCTCTCAATGTATAATTTACACGATACAATTCGAATTTTGCATTGGCAATACGGTTACCATAACGACCGATAATTGCACCAAAATTCGTGTTAATTCCCATATAAGGAGCAACGCTATCGAAACCAAGTACCACATCCTTCATCGCACCTGTTTTATCAGGAACCATAATAGATACAATACGACCACCGATGTTAGTAACACAGACTTCCATACCATTTGCATTTTTCATTACATACAAATGAGTGGAATCTTTTTCTTCAAATAAGCCTTCAAATTTTGAAGGTAATAATCCTGATGCTGTCGTTTGCTCAACAACAGATTCTTTCTTACCACAGGCAAGGATAAGAACAGCTAATGCAAATAAAGCGAAAAGATTTTTTTTCATAAATTTAGAATATTAATTATTACAAATACTTTTTCTTTTTAAAGAAGATCAGAATAGCGATCGATGAAGCCACCATTAGTAATATAGAGAATGGATAACCTAATTTCCAGTCAATTTCCGGCATAAAATGGAAGTTCATCCCATAAACACTTGCAATCAATGTGGGAGGCATAAAAATAACCGAAACCACTGTAAATATCTTGATAATCTTATTCTGTTGGATATTAACGAACCCGAGGAAAGTATCCTGCAAATAATCCAAACGATCGAAACTAAACCGAATATGCTCAAGCAAGGAATTAATATCTTTAATTAAAATGGTTAACTTTCCACGTAAATCATGGGGAATCAGACTACTCTTCAACATATTGGAAACAGACCGCTGCTTATCAATTATATTTTCACGCAACATCATGGTCTTTTCCTGTAAGTTCTTGATTTGCAACAGCACATCTTCGTCGGCATCCTGAATATTATTACTCAGATTCGTAATCTCCTGGGTAATATTCTCAATCATGTCGGCATCAAACTCTATGCGGGTCTCAAAAAGGCCAAGAAAAACATGGTATCCGGTCGGATAATTCTGTGGATTGGAAAAAATTCGCTTTACGGTCTCGGAAAACGATGCCAACTCTTCACTACGAACAGAAATCAATATATTATTCTTCATAATGAACGAGACCGGATTACGCTCAAATGTACTTAAGAGAAAGTTGGTATTGACAACCAATGTATCCCTGGTCTCAATATAACGTGAAGAAGTCTCAATCTCAATCATTTCCTCTTCCTCCTGAATATAAATCTTCAGATAATCCTCCAACTGCGATTCGATTTCTTCATCAACATCATTCAGGTCAATCCATAAAAACTGATCTGTAGGCGTTTTTTTCAGAAATTCGATGCTGCGACTAAGCCTTACCGCTCCGTCTTTATGATAAAAGAGTCTTATTTCGGACATAAATATATCGGGGCTAAGGGATTAAACAATGAGACTTTTACAAACGGCAGACAAAAGTAGTCAGAAAAAACGAAAAAACAGCGGTTTCGGAGAAGAATCTTTTGGGTTCAGGGTAAATGGTAAATAGTAACCGGTGTTTTAGTGAGTAAGCTATCGTGTACCGTTTTCCGTTACCCTGAACTCAAACATGTCTAAATATAAGGTTCCACCATCTTCGTCAAGTCAATAAACTCCTCCACAGACAACTGTTCCGGACGTTTATTAAACACCTCGTTCGAAAAGATCTCACATTCTTTTCCTAACAATGGTTTCAGAGAGTTTCGCATAGTCTTACGACGCTGATTGAATGCGGTCTTAATCACCGTTTTGAATAGTTTTTCATTGCAGGGAAAAACAGTACGACTATTACGAGTTAAACTCACCACTGCCGATTGAACTTTAGGAGGCGGATCAAAAACATGCGAACCGACTGTGAATAAGTATTCTATATCATACCAAGCCTGGAGTAATACAGAAATAATCCCATAAGCCTTTTTTCCCGGTTTGGAAGCAATCCTTTCTGCTACTTCTTTCTGAATCATACCTGAACAAAAAGGTATTTGGTCTTTGTTATCCAGAACTTTGAAAAATATCTGGCTGGATATGTTGTATGGATAATTCCCTATCACAACAAACTCGCCGGAAAACAATGCCTTAAAATCCATTTTCAGAAAGTCTTCTCCTAAAATACGGCCTTCCATCTCTGGAAAATTTTCTTTTAAATAAACAACTGATTCCCGATCCAGTTCAACAACTTTCAAATCAATATTTTTCTTCAGCAGAAACTGTGTTAAAACACCCATCCCTGGTCCTACCTCAAGCACAGATGCACAATTTGTACTATCAATCGTATCTGCAATCCGTGCCGCAATATTCAGATCTTTCAAAAAATGCTGCCCAAGGAACTTTTTCGGCTTTACATCATTGATTCCTTTCATTTATTTCATTGTTTTCATTTAATTCACTACCTTTGCGACTCGCAAAAGTAAACAAAAAATAGTCTTATGTCGCAACAAATCAAATCGATTGTTTCAAAAATATTAAAAACGTTCATTCCCCTGATTTTTGGAATCCTTATTTTCTGGCTGCTATTCCGGCAATTGAATTTCTCCGAAATTATGAACATCCTGAAAAGTGAAGTCAACTTTGGAATCATTGCTCTATCTCTTCCTTTCGGACTTTTCGCAAATACAATTCGAGGTTATCGGTGGAATTTATTAATTAAGCCTCTGGGATATAAGCCTAAAAAATCCAACCTGGTTTATGCCGTCTGGGGAAATTATGCCGTTAATTTAGGAATTCCGAGACTGGGTGAGATCTGGAGGTGTACAATTATCACCCGATATGAAAAAATACCGTTCTCCAAACTGCTTGGGACCTTACTGATCGACCGACTTTCCGATACAATTGCAGTAGGAACCATTGTTGTTGTCGCATTTATTATGAACATCTCCTATTTCAAGGCTTTCTTTGTTGAACATCCGGAATATCTGAACACGGTTTCCAATATTGTAACCTCTGTATGGACCTATACCGCTATTATCCTGATTCTGGTGATGATCTGGGCAATCTTCAAATTTTTCAAGCATACTTCAATCGTCAAAAAAGCCAAAGAAATGCTTGTAAACATCTGGGAAGGAGTACGCACCATCACCCACATGAAAGAACGCGGATTATTTTTATTTTATACTTTGTTGATCTGGTTAGGATATTTTTTGTATTTTTACATCTGTTTCTTTGCATTTGACTTTACAAAGGGACTGGGATGGCAAAATGGGGTTATCGCTTTTGGTATGAGTAGCCTCGCCGTAGCAATCCCGGCACAAGTGGGACCTTGGCATGCAGCTGTCATCGCTACCTTAATGGGCTTTGGCATCAGCCAGACAAATGCTGCCGCGTTTGCCCTCTGTGTGCATACCATACAACAATTAATATTTACCGGACTGGTCGGACTGGTTGGAATATTCGCATTATCAATTACAAATAAAGGAAAATAGGACATTATATTATGGAAACTATTAAAAACCTGGCTCCGGCCAACGTGTGGAAACACTTTTATTCGTTAACACAAATTCCACGTCCTTCAGGACAAATGAAGGAAGTCGTCGCTTTTGTTGAAGCTTTTGGAAAACAATTGGGCTTACCAACAAAGACTGACAGCTGTGGCAATGTAGTCATCTGTAAACCGGCAACTCCTGGTTTTGAAAATCGTCCTGCCATAGTATTACAAGGACATTTGGATATGGTTCCTCAAAAAAACTCTGATACTGATTTTGATTTTGCAAAAGATCCAATCAATGCATACATTGACGGAGAGTGGGTGAAGGCTAAAGGAACTACCCTCGGTGCGGACAATGGTATAGGTGTAGCCGCTGCAATGGCTGTTCTTGAAGATAAAACCCTGCAACATGGTCCTATTGAAGCATTATTCACCATCGATGAAGAAACCGGTATGGACGGTGCATTTGGCATCAGACAAGGATTCATCACAGGAACAACTATGCTCAATATGGATTCCGAAGATGAAGGAGAGCTATATGTTGGTTGTGCAGGTGGAGCGGATCTTAATATCTCATTTCAATATAAAGACGACGCCAACATTCCTGAAGGAGATATTGCTGTTAAATTATCGATCATAGGTCTGAAAGGTGGCCATAGTGGCGTTGATATCAACCTGGGAAGAGCTAACGCAAACAAATTAATGTTCCGTTTCCTGAAAGATGCAGTACAAAATTTCGGAGCTCGTTTGTCTTCAATCGATGGAGGGTCTTTACGTAATGCAATCCCTCGGGAAGCTTTTGCAATAATAACAATTCCCGGAGATGACGAAGTGGATATTTTGTGGGAAATGGTCTCTGAATATCAGGATCTATACAATGCTGAATATGCCAGAGTAGAGGAAAACATCAAGTTCTTTGCAGAAAAAGTCGATTTGCCTAAAACACTGATCCCGGAAGAAATACAAGATGATCTGATCAATGCAATACTAGGATGTCCTAATGGTGTAGAACGCATGTTAACCGATTTTCCCGATACAGTTGAAAGTTCATCCAATCTGGCTCTGGTGAAATCATCCGAAGGACTTATCGACATTAAAATATTAGCACGAAGCGCTTCCGAATCAAGGAAAGAATTCCTCTGCTCCAGTCTGGAAAGCGTTTTTGCCCTGGCCGGAGCTAAAGTCGAATTTGGCAATTCATACCCCGGCTGGAATCCAAATATCAGCTCCCCTATCCTGGCAACAATGAAACGTGTACACAAAAACTTATTCGGCATTGAACCTGAAGTTAAAGTAATGCATGCCGGCCTCGAATGCGGTATCATCATGTCGAATGTCCCGGACCTGGACGTTGTTTCTTTCGGACCAACCATTAAGAACCCGCATTCACCGGACGAAAAAGTCAATATCACTGCGGTACAAAACTTTTGGGATTTCCTCATTGAAACATTGAAACAAGCTTAAAGGTTGTAAGTAATGAGTTATTCAAAACTTATTCCATGGATTCATACCAAACAATATCAAAAGCTTCTGAAGGATACATCACCGAACAACGCAGTAAATTCATATCTTACGCTATTCCGGTAAGAACACCGGAAGAAGTAAAAGAACATATCGACTCTTATCGCAAGCAATACTATGATGCCCGACATGTTTGCTGGGCTTATATGCTTGGGCATGAACGTACAAATTTTCGTGTAAACGACGACGGAGAACCGTCTTCTACTGCCGGAAAACCCATTTTGGGTGTCATCAACTCCAATGAACTGACTAATATCCTGATTGTTGTGATACGGTATTTCGGAGGAGTAAAACTGGGAACCAGCGGACTTATTGTTGCTTATCGTGCGGCAGCCCAAGATGCAATAACAAATGCCGAGATCATAGAAAGAACTGTAGATGAGGATATTACAATTATATTTGAATACCCTTTCCTAAACGGCATTATGAAAATTATAAAGGAAGATAATCCTCAAATTATCTCACAACAATTCGATATGGATTGTGAAATGACTTTACGTATCCGTAAAGGTGAAGCGGAAAAATTAAAAGCACGCTTATTGAAAATAGACTCTACCAGGATTGTTTCAGAAGATAATTCTTAAATTCTTCAAATGATTTACTACATCCTATACTTTGTTTCTTACCCTGCATAAAAGCACTAAGACGTTCCGGTATTTCCACCGTAAACCGTGAACTGTGAACCGTGAACCCTTCATTCACAGCCATTTCCACTACATCTTTAAACTTTGCAGGATGTGCAGTTTCCAAAAACACTCCAATTTCTCCTGGATTAAGAGATTCTTTCAAAGCCAGATAACCACAGGCTCCGTGAGGATCGAGCAAGTAACCATTCGACTCATAACAAGAACCGACTGCTTCCAAAATATGCTCATCCAAATAACGATAACCACTTATATCTGTACAAATTGCATTATAATCGTTTGCATACAAATCCAAAATACGGGCAAAATTACTGGGGTCACCGACATCCATTGCATTGGCAACCGTTTGAACTGATGGACGAGGGCTATACTTCCCTGTCTTCAGATATTCCAAAAACACATCATTCTTATTATTGGCAGCAATAAACCGTTTTACAGGCAAGCCCATTTTCTTCGCAAATAATCCGGCGGTAATATTTCCGAAATTTCCACTTGGAACACAAAAAACCAGATTATCTGCCTTGCCAAGAATTGCCAATTGAGCGTATGCATAGAAATAATAAAATGCCTGAGGCAAAAACCGGGCAACATTAATTGAATTTGCTGAAGTTAATTGCAACTTGCGAGTCAATTCTTCATCCATAAATGCAGATTTAACTAAAGCCTGACAATCATCAAAGGTACCATCAACCTCAATTGCTGTAATATTCTGCCCTAATGTAGTAAACTGACATTCTTGTATCGGACTGACTTTACCTTTTGGGTAAAGCACATATACATGAATGCCGTCAACACCCAGAAAACCATTTGCTACTGCACTTCCTGTGTCTCCGGAAGTGGCAACCAACACATTAACCTGTTTTAATCCTTGTTTTTTAATGAAATACGATAATGTCCGGGCCATAAAACGAGCGCCAACATCTTTGAACGCTAATGTTGGACCATGGAATAATTCCAAACTGAAAATAGAATGTTCAACAGAAACTACCGGAGCATCGAAATCCAAAGTATCATAAACAATAGACTTTAATGTATCCGAATCAATATCTTCTCCAAAAAAAGCATCTGCAACGACATATCCAATTTCTTGAAAGCTCATATTAGGCATATTCCTGAAAAAACCCTCTGAAAGGTTTTTTATTTTTTCCGGCATATACAATCCCCTATCCGGAGCTAATCCTTTCACTACGGCCTCCTGAAGACTTCCTAAAGGCGCTTTTTTATTGGTACTGTAATACTTCATTTTGTTTATTTATATTTCCGTGGGTTACGCTATCGCTTACCCTCGGCTATGAACATTTAGCCACTACGTGGCAAATTGAGATTTTCAAATTCCAAAAAATTCCTTGATAAACTCATTTCCTTTCAACAAACCGTAATTACCTCCTTTTGAAGAAAACTCATCGTATTTTACAACTTTATCCGGTTTATTTCCCGGTTTGTATATAACGAATGGAACAGGTGTATTAGTATGCGTTTTAATGCGGCATGGAGTCGGATGATCCGGCAACAACGCAATTGCAACCGGTTCTTTCAATTGAACTGTTTCTTCCAGAATCGTTTTCACAATCCTTTTATCCAGATTTTCTATTGTTCGTACTTTTAATGCTGCATCTCCTTCATGGCCGGCTTCATCACTGGCTTCAATATGTAAATATACAAAATCATGCCTCTTTAACGATTCCAGTGCAGCCTGAGCTTTCCCTTCATAATTCGTATCATAAAGTCCGGTAGCACCTTCCACATGGATGACTTCCAGTCCCGCATAAACACCAATCCCATTTATCAAATCAACAGCCGAAATAACCGCTCCCGAACTGATTGGATAAATTTCAGCCATTGTTTTCATGTTAGGCTTATATCCAGGAGACCAGGGCCAAATACTATTGGCCGGATCTTTTCCCTGCACTATCCTCTTGATATTTACTGGATGATCTTTCAATAACTCCTGAGATTTCAGAATCAAATTATTCAAATAATCAGCAGATTCTGAAGCCTCTGCCACTCCCGGACGAATCATCATATCTTCATAATTACTGCCCATAATATCGTGGGGAGGTTTGCAATCCAAACGCTTATCTGCATCTTTCATTTTCAGCAGGTTACGATATGAAACTCCTTGAAAAAAATGAATCCGATCATTTCCGAGATGCTCATCCAAATAATGAATCAATTCTCCGGCTTCTTCATTGGATATATGTCCTGCTGAATGAGTTTTTATTTTTCCATCTTCTATGCAAATGAGATTACAACGCATCGCCATCTCATCCGGTAAAATATCAACACCAATACTTGCTGCTTCAAGGACACCTCTGCCCTCAAAAACGTCATTTAAATCATAACCTAATACTGATAAATTCGCAATTTCACTCCCAGGATGAAAACCTTCTGGAATGGTATCCAACAGACCCGAACACCCTATTTTTGCCAGAGTGTCCATATTAGGGGTATCCGCATATTGTAGTGGAGTCTTATTGCCTAATTCGGGAATAGACTCGTCGGCCATCCCATCTCCTAGTATAATAATGTATTTCACTTTGCCTATTTAATAACAATTTGAAATACAAAAATAATACATTTATTGCAAATTCACACTTTTTCTACTTACAATTGTGCATTTTCAAATCGGACAACCACAATCGGTTCTCCTTTTTCAATGAACCCTTCATTGGAAACCGCATCATAAATTTCATTCTCAACGACCACTCTTCCCGAAGGACGCAATACAGTTAACGCTTCTCCATGTTTACCTACCAATACTTTTTCATTGACATCCACCGTATAAGATTCTCCCAAATCAGCATGCAGAGCAACCCTCTTAAAGAAACCCCTCTCCCCGATTCTTGAGGATAACCAGATCATGGCCATAAAGCCTAATATCAAACCGGATAATACCGTTAATACCGAACGTCCCAAATCCGGACTGGTTACTCCTTCAAAAGAGAAAAAATCATTTCGTACAAGAGAAAGAACAAGCCCGGCAATAATCAGGATAATTCCACTAATACCCGTAAATCCAAAACCGGGGATCACAAATATCTCAAGCACAATAAGGATAAGACCGGCTATAAAAATCAAAATTTCCCAATTTTGAACCAAACCATCTATATACAATGGAGCAAAGTATAAAATAGCTGCGACTAATACTGCAACAGCAGCAAATCCCAGCCCTGGAGTCTGCATCTCAAAATAAAGCCCCGCAACAATAATCATAATCAAAATAGCATGGACGGCAGGGCTCATCAAAAATCCTTTCAAACTGTCATACCACTCCGGCTCATACTGTTCCAATCGGTATTCTTCATACCCTAAATATTTTGTAATAACCTCGTCCACATTTTCGGCTATCCCATCACAAAACCCAACTTTAACAGCTTCCTGGGCTGTCAATGTTAAGATTTTCCCCGAATCCGAAACATTAGGAATTGAAATCCGACTATCAACCATTGCCTCTGCAATACGTGGATCCCGCTTCCATTTAATTACGGTATCCTGACCTGTAATAATAGTATCCCGACCATGAAACTCGGCTGTTGCTCGAATCGTTGACCGCATATACGACTGATATTTATCCGGCAATACCTCTCCTAGCTGATTCACAACAGTAGCCGCTCCAATATTAGCTCCACTACGCATGTATATTTTTTTACAGGCTATAGAAATCAAAGCCCCTGCAGATGCTGCATTATTATCGATAAATACATAAACAGGAATCGGACTGTATAATATCGAGGTGCGAATTGTATCCGCATCAACTAATGCTCCACCATAAGTATTCAAATGTAAAAGAACCGCATCTGCGTTCCGAGCTTTCGCCTCACTTAAGCCTTTCGTAAAATAAAGACTGCTTGTCGGATCGATTTCGCGCTTCAAATCTATTTTATATACGACCGGAGTATGGGAATCTGCAAATAAATTTGCACCCACAAACAAAAAACCAAAAATCAAAAAAAGTATTTTTCTCATAATTGCAATCTCCAACTAACAATCTTATAGTTTTTTTATGCGTTTATTTGTGTTTTTTTAAATCGAAATTGTAGATTCTTATATTTAACATGTCACTTAACATAATTTAACCAAAATCGGGTTTCAAAATCAAAATCTTTCAATTCCTTTGTTTATGTAAATGCTGCAAAATTATATGCAAAAAGTAGCATTTAAGATTTAGTTTTTAGGCAAATATATAAAATTTTTCGTTATGAACAAGTCTCAATTTCAAGAAAAGATATTAGGCATTCAGGGAAATATGTATAATTTCGCAATGATGCTTACAGCAAATAAAGATGATGCTCAGGATTTAATGCAAGATACAACTCTTAAGGCGTTAGACAATCAGGAGAAATATATTGACAACATAAATTTCAAAGGATGGGTATTGACCATCATGAGAAATATTTTCATTAATAATTATCGAAAGGTGGTAAGAAGCCAAACAATCATTGATAAGACTGAAGACCTGTATCATTTGAACCTTTCACAGGATTCTGGATTTGACACACCAGAAGGAGCTTTCACTATCAAAGAGATCAATCAGGCAATCAATAGTTTGAATAGTGACTTGAGAATGCCATTTTCATTATTCCTTGCCGGATATAAATACAATGAAATATCTGAAAAGTTAAACCTCCCTCTCGGAACGGTTAAAAGTAGAATATTCTTTGCCAGACAAGACTTGCAAGGCAGTCTGAAAGGAATGAGATAATATTATAAAGTAAAGCTAAAATTGAAAGGGATGTTTCACAACATCCCTTTTTTTGAACAGAAGATTTTGCATGGCTTACTAAATTCTTCTTTTTTATGACAAAGTAATTCTTTGTGTTGTTCACTTTTTGAACTAAATACAGTTGCAAAGGTAGTGGCTTATTCACAATCGCACAATCACAAGAAATAATGATTTTTTAATTAGCACATCCCTATTATTAGTTACAAGGCTTAAGTTATAAGCAATAAGGTTAAATTTCCACGAACTTCAATCAATTTTCGACTTTAAACTTATTACTTATTACTTTAAACTTATTACTCAAAACACTACCTTTGTATCAGATTCAAAATACAATATCACATGTTTCGAAAAGAGCTAAAATCCCTTCTACATTCATTATCCGGCCTAATCTTTATCCTGATTTTCCTCTCAATCAGCGGATGCCTACTCTGGATTGTTCCTGGAAATTTTAATATCCTGGACAACGGATATGCTACAATGAATACATTTTTTGCTCTGGCTCCATATCTATTGATATTTCTTATTCCGGCAATAGGCATGCGCACATTTTCGGAAGAAAAACGAAATCATACACTATCTTTACTATATACCAGGCCGGTAAGTCTTCATAATATTATATTAT
>JAVBUX010000325.1:0-3490 GCA_031554915.1 Bacteroidales bacterium
GATTGTTTTCAATGGATTCCGGTTTTCCGAAATAATTACAAAAACAATCCCTAGGGCTGTAATAAAATAAATTATCTGTATGATACTTCTGACGATTACTTGTGTTTCCATACAGCAATGTGATTATGATTCACACCGCTAAGTTAAGTTGAAAAACCGGAATTACAAAATAATGTCTGGACTACAAAGCTTTTAGAATGGGCCGAAACTACCACGACCGCCTCCACCACCTCCACCACGAGGACCTTCCCAACGACGTTCATCTCCTCCTCTGACATCTTTTTCTGTAGCAGAACTTCCTCCAGGGAAGATAGAGAATTTGTAGATGAAAGTACACATAAAGAAGCTTGGAATAGTAGTTGTCATTGTAGAGCTAAATCCGTTGGTGGTAGGAGAAGATACAACATTGTTACGATCTTGTAAAATATCATATATCTTTAGTTTAAGGAGTCCTGTTCCATATTTCTTATTAAATAACTGCTTCATAATCGAAGCATTCCACATGGCTTCCGAGATATCAAATTCCTTTCCGTAACCGGTTCTGTTAGTCCAGTTAAAATCAGACTCTACCGTGATATTGTGAGGTAAATACCATGTGGTATTAGCACCCACTCCCCAGTTAAAGGTTTCCTGATTTCTCTCCGGTTGCAAAGTATATTCTATTTGTCCATAACGAACATTTGCATTTACACCGAAATCAAACAGGCTGGAACGGTAATTTGCCATAGCTCGGTCACCCAAACCAAAATTAGACATTGTATTTTCCTGCATATTAACAAAGCTCTTACGTTCTGTAAAACTGAGATTTATAAAGTTTCCAACAGTAAATTTCTTATTTTTCAATGGGGTATTAAAACCTCCCATCAACATGGCATTCCAGTTTCCGTTAACATTTTCATAGGTTGTCAATCTGACTCCATCTTGCATGGCTGTCACTGCTGTAATATCATTAATTGAATAGTTCGCCATCAAGTTCACATTATAGAACATCTGCGATTCCGGAACAAATTTATTAAAACGAGCACGTAATTGATTACTGTATCCCGGCTTCAAATTAGGATTACCTTTTGTTGGATTCATAATATCGCTAAAATCTGTGTAATCGCGTAATTGATTCGCACTGGGCTGATTCGTTTCCCCTTCATAATCAACTCTCAGATTCGTGCGTTGTCCAAACTGATAATTGAAGTTGATTTCCGGAGAAAAATTTATCACATTTTGCGAAATTCGAGAGATTAGAGAGTCTCCCATAACATTTGGCAATCTATCATCGAATGTGATAGGCAGGTATATGTCCGAATGTGATCCGACAGTTGGTTGGTAGGTCTTATTGATTGAATTGGAAGGATCGACATTGACCCCAATAGTATAGTTGTATTTTTCTCGAACTGCTTTGAATTTGAGGCTATATCTTTGTTGTAAAGTATATCTCAATGTACTACGACTTCTATCTCCTACAAGAGTAGCTGTGTCCATTAAATTTCCACCCCAAAGCGAATTATAATCATATATCTTATATGTACTGTTTATGCCTTCTGTTTTTCCTGTTGTTGCAGAATAAGCCAATTGAATAAAGTTATTATGACCTATCGGCTCCACAAAAGAAAGATATCCTCTGAAACTATTAGAGTAGCCATCATTTTCTGTTCTTTGATTAGCAATAGAGTCCAACCCAATATTATAAAAATGATATTTCTGATCTGAAAGCCCCTGTGAATAATCATCACTTATCGATCCCCTCAGGCTGGCACTGAATACTCGTCCCGGTTTATTGAATTTGTAAGAATAATCCAAATCACCTCCGGCACGATATCCATTACCTTCATTATAAGTAGTACTTACTTTACTTGAAATGCTATCCATTGAAACAGCGTCAAAACGTCCAAAAATTTCATTGGCTTCACGTTGACTTTGATTATACTGGAAAAATGGGCGGAAAACAATTGTATTCTTGTCATTTGGTTTCCAATCCATACGCATCCGAACATTCCAATCATCAGAAATATAATTACCAGTCGTTTTTGTTTCGTCCAAATAAGAATCTTTGGCTGAAATATTTGTTTCCTCTACCCATGAAGTAGCATCCTGATCTTTAGCATTATACATGATATCCGTATTCAATGAGAACTTAGGCGAAAATTCTTTATTCATATTGAATGCAATATTTTCAGCCTGGGTAATACCACCATCAAATCCTCTCCACCCACGACGACCACCAAATTGATTCGCACCTAAGTCAGAAGCTCCAAGATTATTGGTATTATTTCCTTTCAATAAAAGAGAATAGCGAGTTGCATCTTTCATATAATTGAAAAGTCCTCCCACTTCATAACGCATATCTCTATCGGCTTCTAAATCTTGTCCGATACCTGCAGCAACATTACCCAGAGTTCCTTTTTTCATCCCCGGTTTGATCGTCAGATTAATAACAGTTTCTTCTTCACCGTCATCAAATCCGGTCATACGAGCCATTTCAGACTTACGCTCCACTACCTGCAACTTATCGACCATCTCTGCAGGGAGATTTTTTGAAGCTACCTTCGGATCATCCGAAAAAAATTCTTTACCATCCACCAGGAATTTCTTTACTTCTTTACCGTTGACTGTAATTTTCCCGTCATCTCCAACTTCTACTCCCGGAAGTTTTTTCAGCAATTCTTCAACAATAGCATTTTCTGTGGTTTTATAAGATCCTGCATCAAATTCTACAGTATCATCTTTTACTATCACTTCCGGCTTTTTTCCTTTTACTAAAGCCTCTCCAAGTTCAATAGCATCTTCAAAAATTTCTAAAGTTCCCAGACTAACTGTTGTTGTTTCCGATGTAGTAAACGGCTTATAAATTGGTTTATAACCCACATAAGTCACTCCTAAAAGAAAATTTCCTTTTCGATTGACTTTCAAAAAAAAATCTCCATTCTTATTCGTCACACTCCCTGTGACTTCCGAACTATCTTTCACACTTAATACGCTAATAGAAGCAGCCTCAATTTTCTCTTTTGTTGCTCCGTCAATCAAATTTCCTGTGATTGTGAATTGATTCTGCGCTATGACTCCTAAAGAGCAAAGTAGAAATAAACTACTAATAACAAACTTAATGCCTTTCATAAACTCGATAATAATGAGTGGGTTTTTATAATGTTTAGAGTATTGACCAAGTTTTTAAGTAAAGGTTTAATTGAAAAATATTTATTTGCATTTTTTAACATGAAGCATCTGATACGATCACAGATATGGCTCACAAATAAACAGGGTATGCCGAAAATTCGACATACCCTGTTTGTTTGTGAATTGAGAATTGAGAATGAATTCGTGCGTAAGCCTCATTCGCAATTTTCTTTTACTTCCGGATCACCTTGTAAGCTTTACCATTGTACTGTACCAGGTACGTACCTTTGGCATAACCAGTCAGGTCGATCGTTGTCGTGCCTTCCTGGGTCTTGTAACTGCCTTTCAATGATCCAGTAACATCCGTTACTCTGATCATTTG
>JAVBUX010000206.1:0-8619 GCA_031554915.1 Bacteroidales bacterium
TGAAATACAAAGTTTTCAGGATTAATGCTTGTTTCCTGCATCACATAACGATAGTCGCTATCGATACATATAAAAAATTCGCGCGAAAGACAACCTAAATCTTTATACTTCAAACACATGGCACATCCTGTTGCTATTGCATTTTCACGAGTCCGGGAAAATGTAATAAAGTTGAATTTCTTATCCGGATGATAGTGCTCAAACACTCTTTTCCAGAATGATTCATCTGCTGCGGCTTCTACATGTACCGCAGCATCGTTTCGAAACATAATCGCCGTATTTTTATAATACAATGCGAGTTCCCTATAATATATGTTTCTATCGTAAACCATCCTTTTGGATTATTTTTCCGTAAGCGTCATTAAATCATCAATAAAAAATATTTTATCACCCCAACCCTTCCCAAAAATGGAAGGAGAATGAGTGGAAAGAATCAATTGACAATTTGGATTCAACTCATGAATAATATCAATCAACTTCTGTTGCCAACTGATATGGAGGGAAATATCCGGTTCATCCATCAACAGGATATAAGGTTGTTCCTCCATCAAAAATACTGTAAACAGAATAATCAACAATTGTTTTTCTCCCGAAGAGAGTTGCTCCAATGCAATATGGCTCCCATTCCGCCTGAAATAGACTTCATTTGTAACCGGATCAATATGTATTCTTTTATCTGTCTCGCAAAAAATTTCATCAATAAACTTGAACAGATTCTTTATTCGCCCATTTATTTTTTTTGCTTCAGCTGGAAAATTAGTCGCCTTAAAACGATAATTTGAAAAAGAGGGCCCTTCTTTTCCTAAAGTGTAGATCAAATCGTTAAGTTCCTTATCCAAAGGAGTTTCCATCTGACGAATCCCCTTTTTATCTCTTATTGGAACATCAAATGTGGAAATAAAATCATATTGAACTTTAACATCCGTTCCTTTTATAACCCCTTTATTGTATGATATAATATCTTCACTGCCACTGGATTCACCCTCCTGAGATAGATCACCTATTACCAGCTTAATACTGATTTGAATTCCGGTCTTTTTATTGTTTAGATAAGTGTATCTTTTTGATAATAAAGCATCTATACTCCTCAAAACTGTACTTTTTCCACTGCCGTTGATACCAACCAAAATATTGACATCATCGTTCAGGTCCCAACTCAAAGAGTATTTATCCAGGAGACCACTTAATTCGATTCTTTTGATCGGACTAGCCTTCATGACTATTCATTATTAATGATTTCGGCCACTATTTCCCGGTCGTCAAAATGGTATTTCTCCCCTTTTACTTCCTGGTAATCCTCATGCCCTTTTCCTGCAATCAAAACCACGTCGCCACTTTGAGCCAACATGCAAGCTGTACGGATGGCCTCTTTCCTGTCAACGATACAAAGAGTCATTTTACGTTGCACAATATCCAATCCGGCCACCATATCATCAATAATGCTCTGAGGCTCCTCTGAGCGTGGATTATCTGACGTCAGGATTACTCTGTTACTTTGTTTTATAGCTTCCTGAGCCATAATCGGACGTTTTCCCTTATCCCGGTCTCCTCCGCAGCCAACTACAGTAATCACATTTCCTCCACCTTCCAATACGTCATGAATAGCATTCAGCACATTTGTGAGTGCATCAGGGGTGTGAGCATAATCAACAATAACGGAATAACCTTTCGGTGAACGCTGCACCTGAAACCTACCGGCTACAGATGTCAGAGTACTCATCAATAACAAGACCTCGTCCGGATCTTCTCCCAACAAAGTGGCAGCTCCATATACGGCCAACAGATTATAAGCATTGAATTTCCCGACAAATTGCGTACTAACTTCCTTTCCATTGACAGACATTATTGTTCCATCGAAATGGGATTCTATTATCTTTCCTTTGAAGTCAGCCAACGAAAGTAATGAATATGCTTTTTTATCCGCTTTTGTGTTCTGCAACATAAACATACCATTCTTATCATCCTTGTTCGTCAGAGCAAAAGCTGTTGAAGGAAGATGATCGAAAAATGATTTTTTAGCATCACGATAACTCTCCACTGTTTTATGATAATCCAAATGGTCACGGGTTAAGTTGGTAAATATACCTCCTTTGAAATATAATCCGCTGATACGTTTTTGATCGACGGCATGAGAACTTACTTCCATAAATACATACTCACATCCCGCATCGACCATCTGAGCCAGCAGATTATTCAATTCAATCGGATCAGGAGTCGTATGTGTTGCCGGAACAGCCAAACCATCTATATAATTACAAACAGTGGATAACAGACCGACTTTATATCCTAACTTGCGAAACAAATCATATAAAAGAGTAGCTATTGTTGTCTTTCCGTTTGTACCTGTAACTCCAACTAATGTGAGTTGAGCCGAAGGCTCCCCATTAAACATAGAAGCCAGCTTTCCCAATGCATCTGCAGAATCGACAACCTGAATATAGGTAATCCCGGGAAACATTTTCGCCGGAAGTGTTTCGAATACAATTGTTTTTGCTCCACTCTCAATTGCTTTATCAATGAATTGGTGCCCATCGGATTGAGTTCCAGGAACGGCAACAAACAAGAATCCCGGCTCAACTTTTCGTGAATCGGCATGAATCCCAAGAAGTTCAACATCGAGAGATCCTGTAATTTTTGCGCCAGGAATAATACTGATTAATTCTTCTAATTGCATATCGACATCTATTTTAGTTGAATGGAAATTGTTTGTCCTTTTACTATTCTGGCTCCCGGAGTTATCGACTGACTATAAACAGTCCCCCGCCCGGATAGATTTACTCTCAATCCTGCATTTTCAAGTACAAAAACGGCATCTTTCGCTCCCATTCCGTTAACATTCGGCACCAAATTGTCCTGTATTTTCCGGTCGTTCAATACCAGCTTATCTCCGACAATCGCTGTGCTTACCAGGTTTTTATTACTCTCCATACTATCTTTGTACGACACATCAAGCTTATCCAGTGCATATTCGGTTTGAGGGTATAAACCGTTCTTAATGTATGGAATACGCGGATTTATGGTATCCTTAACGCATTTGTCTGCTTTGACAAATAAACTACGTGCATAAACCTCTTCTGCTATTTTCTTAAACACAGTTCCGCACATCAAGCCTCCGGAAGGCAAACCATTACGAGGTTTTCTAATTAATACAATACATGAATATTTGGGCGCATCAGATGGGAAATATCCACAAAATGAGACCTGGTGAGATAATCCTTCCGCTTTATAACCCGCAGCTCCCTGTGATATTTGTGCCGTACCTGTTTTTCCGGATATTCTTACATATTCCGAATATGCCGGTTTTCCGGTTCCATCAGGCTGATTCACAACATCATCAAGCATTATACGGATCTCTTTCAGAGTATTAGGAGAACAAATCTGTTTATTGATAGTCTCCGGTTTTCTCTTTTCCAAGACTCTTCCATCATCCCTAATTTCTTTTACGAAGAATGGTTTTACCATTTTTCCGTCATTTGCAATTGCATTGAAAAATGTAAGCGTATAAATCGGGGGTACCTGAGTCTCATAACCAAAAGACATCCAGGGCAAGGTTGTTCTTGACCAATACCTGGCAGAATCTTTCGGAGAACGGATTTTTGCTCGTCCGGCTCCCGGTATTTCAAGTTTAAAATCCTGATTCAGACCTATCTTATATATTCCTTCCACAAATTTTGAAGGATTATTTTCATATCCTTTCAGAATGATCTTTGCCACTCCCACATTGGATGAGTAACGGATCGCTTTTGAAGCAGTAATTGTTCCATACCCGCCTTTATGTACATTATGGTCACGCACTACAGATCCGGCATAATTATATAAACCATTTCCTGTCTCGATAGTATCACCAGGATGAACTACTCCATCTTCGAGGGCAACCATCATTGAAACAACTTTAAATGTAGAACCCGGTTCTGTTTCATCCGCAACCGCATGATTTTTGGTTTCCGTCCAAACCCCTTCTCCAATACGCCCCATGTTAGTTATTGCTTTGATTTCACCGGAACTTACTTCCATCACCACAGCGGTACCCGATTCTGCATCGATTTCTTTCAATTTATCCAGTAAGGCCTTTTCTGTGATATCCTGTATTGCAATATCGATAGTTGTGACAATATCTTTTCCATTAACCGGATAAACAAGTGGTTCTGCTGTTGTACGTCCATAAATTTTCTTGAACATGCTCACTCCGGGCACCCCTTTCAGAAGAGAATCATATTGTAACTCCAAACCGTTTTTACCTCCCTTTTCAAAATCTCCATAGATATCTCCGATAGTACGGGAAGCAAGAGTGCCAAAGGGTTTGCTACGTCTCAAAAACTCCTTGGTATAAAGTCCGGATTTATTACTGCCTTGACGAAGAAAAGGGAGCTTACGTATATCTTTCAGCTCCAGATAATTTACCCTCCTGTCCATAAGTGAATACTCCCGGCTTTTGAGCGTCACCTTTTTCCCCTTATCCACCTGAGCTGCTTCATTTTGATGCATTTTCCAGCCATTCAGAATATGGTTTTTGTAATAACCTGCAGATTTATCCGGAAACATTTTGCTTAAGCCCTCTGCCAGAGGACCTACATACTTCATCAAAGTATCTTTTTGCAATCCATCTGCCCAGAAATCTATATATAAATGGTATAAAGATTCGCTTGTTGCCATTAATCTGTAATCCGAAGAATAAATATTTCCCCGGGTAGCCGGAATCTCTTTATTCGGACGTTTCAGGGTAGCCTCCAATTTCCTCCATGTTTTTCCGGTCACAAAAGAGGTATAACACGCCCTGCCTATTATCGCAACAACAATAAGTCCAAAAACGAGAGCCACAATAAAGTAGTTCCTCCGGATTTTATTATTCAGGGTCTTTTTTGCCATACCACTTCTTATTTATGTATTTCATAAGCCGGAGTTTTAGAACCGGATAAATTCAAACCCATCTCCTCTACTAAAGTTTCTATCTGTGATTGACGACTATTAGTAGTCAACTGAGTAGAAATAACCAGATTCTCATATTTTACATTCTTAAGTTCTGTCTTCAATTTATCAATTTCCGTCAATTTCTTAAGACACGAATAACGATTACTAATGAACAAAACAAAAAGAAACGTAATCAAAATGATCAGTTTAGACTGTTTCACAACAAAGTCTTCCTTCAGAATGTCTCCACCCAAAACACTCCCAATAGAAACCTTTTTCTTTTTAGCAGAAAAATTACGGGTTTCCGTTTTATATTCCCTGTAATTACTTTCGTCTTCCATTATATTTTCTCCACTATTCTTAATTTTGCGCTTCTGGACCTTGGATTTCGTTCAATTTCTTTTTCATTGGGTATAATTACCTTATTATTTATCATCTTAAACGGAGAATGAACATTGCCATAAAAATCTTTATCGACTTCTCCTTCAAAATTTCCTGTCTTAAAAAAATTTTTCACCAAACGGTCTTCCAAAGAATGATAGGTAATCACCACTAAACGACCTCCGGGTTTCAACAAATTTTTGGCCTGCAACAACATTTCTTTGAGGGCGTCCATTTCTCTGTTGACAGAAATTCTCAATGCCTGATACAACTGCGCAAGCTGCTTTTTTTCTTTTTCTCTCCTAAAAAACGGTTTAATAATATCCAAAAAATCCTGGTTTGTAATTATTTTCTTTTCTTCTCTTGCTTTCACGATGGCACGACTCAATGCCCGGGCATTTTTCAACTCTCCATAATGATAAAAAATATCCGCCAGCGCCTCTTCCGAAGACTCATTCAGGACATCACACGCCCTTTTCCCTGAGCGCTTATTCATCCTCATATCCAATATTCCATCGAAACGAAAAGAGAATCCTCGAGTCTCGTCATCAAAATGATGGAAAGAAACCCCCAGGTCGGCCAACAGACCATCTATATTTTCAATATCATACCAATCCATGAAATTGGACAGATAACGAAAATTACTTCTCACAAAAGTAAATTGCTTGTTCTGTGTTATATTTTTTTCAGCATCTTCGTCCTGATCGAATCCAAACAATCGGCCTTTTCCTTTGAGATATTTCAAAATTTCACTCGAATGCCCACCTCCTCCAAAAGTAACATCAACATAAATGCCTTCGGGACGAATTTTCAGCCCATCAACACTTTCCTTCAACAATGCAGGAACATGATAATTCAAGTTGCCATCCATTTCTGTATTCCTTTCTTGAAGTCATCCGGACTCATCATCGGCTTATCCAGCTTATTACGAGCCCAAATTTCAATTGTATAGTTTACTCCGACAAATCTCACATCAAAACTGATTCCTGCCAATTGAAGATAGCGTTTCGGGATCAGAACTCTTCCATTGGAATCCATTTCCAATTCCTCGATATCCATCACATACTGGTGGAATATCATTTCCTGCTCCTCATCCCAACGATTCAATTTTGAACGAAGCTCCGAGACTTCCTCATCCCAAACATGTTTGGGGTACAAAACCAGACAGTCCAGGAAAATATTCTTGCGCAACACCAGCTTTTCAACGCTTGATGCCTGCAGGTTTTTGCGAAAAACAGCAGGCACAAAAAGTCTCCCTTTTGCATCTGCTTTTGCGTCTATATTTCCCAAAAAACGTTCCATCTGAGGATTTTAGATAATAATTCACGGTAAAGATACGATATTCTCCACTTTTCCCCACATTTTACACGAAAATTTCAAAAAAAAGTTTTCAACAGGCTGTTAATAAGTTTAAAATATTGAAACAAAAGGGGTTTATTTCAATATAAAAGTGGGGGAATTTTAAATTGATTTATCCCGATTTTATTTTAATTTTGCAAAACTATATCTCATCCTCAATAAATTATAATTTAAATTGACAATGAAAAATCTATCATTCGTTTTACTCGCAATTATCTGCCTTATCAGTTGCAACAACACAAAAAAAGAAGAACCCACACAAGAGGAAAACTGGATTCAGTTATTTAATGGAGAAAATCTTGATGGATGGACGGTAAAAATCAAGGGGTATGAGGTCGGGAATAATTTCGGCAATACATTCCGTGTCGAAGACGGCATACTAAAAGTCAATTACGATGCCTACAACGACACATTCAATAACCGCTTCGGACATCTCTATACAAACAAGGAATACTCGCATTACAAACTAAGAGTCGAATATCGTTTTACAGGCAACCAGCTTTCCGACGGTCCGGGATGGGCTTATCGCAATAGTGGCGCAATGCTGCACGCTCAAGCTCCGGAATCCCTTCATCTAGATCAGGATTTTCCGGCTTCTATCGAAGCTCAGTTTCTTGGAGGAAACGACACGGACGAACGTCCAACCGGAAACGTATGTACCCCTGGAACTGACATTTTCATCGGAGGCGTTCCTTATGGACAACACTGTGCAAATTCCACATCAAAAACCTACCATGGTGACCAATGGGTAACCATTGAAATGGCAATTTTGGGCGACAGTATCGGCTACCATATCATCAATGGAGACACCGTTATGACTTATACCAAAATGACTGTCAACGGCAAAGGATTAAACCCTGAAGCAAATATTACTCCAGGCCCTTTAAAATCCGGGCGAATAGCCTTGCAATCCGAAAGCCACCCGGTGGAATTCAGGAAAGTTGAGTTATTGAACTTGTCGAACAGAAAGAATTGAGAATTAAAAACTCTCAATTCTTATTTTTAAGCAAGTCTCTGATCTCTGTCAGCAATTCCTGCTCCCTGCTTGGGGCTGGAGGAGCAGCAGGTGCTGGTTCTTCTTTTTTACGCATTGTATTGATTGCTTTTATAAAAAGAAATATTGCAAATGCTACAATGATAAAATCAAATATTGTTTGCAGAAAATTTCCATAGTTGATGGAAACGGCTGGTATTTCAGCGCCTGCAGCATCAACAGCTGCCTGTTTGAGGGTCAACTTCAATTCCGTAAAGTTAACACCTCCAACCAGAAGGCCAATAGGAGGCATAATTACATCAGACACTATAGAAGTTACAATCTTCCCGAAAGCGCCACCAATAACAACACCGACAGCCATATCCATGACATTGCCACGCATCGCAAATTCTTTAAATTCTTTAATCATTCCCATAATTATTATTAAATTTTAATTGACAAAAATACTAGTTTTAAAGCTAAAACGTTATTAAAATACGAATGTTTTACACAATAATATTTTCAAAATGAAACGTATTGCCTATATTGTTTTGTTGCTATGCATCGCTATATTAGCAACATCCTGTGCTACAGCAAGTCCCTGCGGCTGCTAATCCTATACAAAAATTATACCCAATAATTATGTATTAAGGAAAAAATTCTGTAATTTTGCACCGCAAAAAGATTGGAATTTATCACCCAAGCTGACAAATTATTTTCTAACAATAAAAATTTATACAAAAATGATCAAAGTAGGTATTAACGGCTTTGGCCGTATCGGACGTTTGGTTTTCCGTGCTGCTCAAACTAGAAGCGACATTCAAATTGTTGGTATCAACGACCTTATCGACGTTGAATATATGGCTTATATGTTGCGTTATGACACTGTTCATGGAAGATTTAACGGAACAGCAGAAGTAAAAGACGGTAAATTAGTTGTTAACGGAAAAGAAATTCGCGTTACAGCTGAAAAAAATCCTGCTGACTTGAAATGGGGT
>JAVBUX010000139.1:0-4548 GCA_031554915.1 Bacteroidales bacterium
AAACCGTGAAGGATGCTTTCAATACACCGTTGGTTGAGAAATTTATCAATCAAATGGTTTCAAATGAAGTGCTTCCTGCCATTGATGAAGATCCGGCTGAATTGGAGAAATTCTCAGGAAAGATCCTCGAACGTTTTTATAATCCTTATATCAAGCATTATTTGAAAGATATCTCGTTGAATTCTCTTTCAAAGTGGGAAACCAGAGATTTTCCCACAGTTCAGGATAATGCCTTGAAATTAAATAAACAAGCCAATTTTGCAACATTCTCATTTGCTGCACTGTTAGTATTGTACAGTGGAAAATCTGAAGTCTTATTTACTCCGAATGACACCCCTGAATTTGTTGAATTTATTCAAAAATCGTTCGATCCTAATAATGTTGAAGGATGGGTAAACGACATTATTACAAACAAAACGATCTGGACAGTTAATTTGTTATCAGTTCCCGGGTTTGTAGATAATGTGACAAAAGGAGTGAAACTTATTCTGGAAAGAGGAATGAAAGGAGCTTTGGAAGAAATAGTGATATGATTATGGCAAAATATCTAAAAATAAGCCCGACAGACAATGTTTGTGTGGCAATTGATACGATGTCTCCCGGAGATATTCTGGAAGTCGAGGGTACAAAGATAGAAATAAAAGATTCTATTGAAACAGGTCATAAAATAGCTCTTCAAGAAATCAAGGAAGGTAAAAATGTTATAAAATATGGCTATCCTATCGGTCATGCGACTCAGGATATTCATCAGGGGCAGCATGTACATGTACACAATGTAAAGACAAATCTTCATGATGACTTGAAATATACCTATAATCCTGTAAAGCCGGTACTAAATATTCCAAAGAGTGATTTGAAGTTTTACGGATATAAGCGCTACAATGGAGATGTCGGTATTCGTAATGAGCTTTGGATTGTTCCTACAGTGGGGTGTGTGAATGGTCAGGCCCAGGCGATTATTGAAAGGGTAAAGCATGAGTTAGACATTTCAGGCATAGATGATGTGCGTGTCTATACACATAATTATGGTTGTTCTCAGTTGGGCGATGATCATGTAAATACACAGAAAGCTTTGGCTGCATTAGCTAAACATCCAAATGCTGGAGGTGTTCTGATCCTGAGTCTGGGTTGTGAGAATAATCAGCAGGCTGATTTCAAGAAAGTCATGGGAGAATGGGATGAAACACGAGTTAAATTTTTGATTGCCCAGAAAGTACAAGATGAGATTGAAGCCGGCTTTGAAATGATGAAGGAACTTGTCGATCGCATGAAACAGGATAAACGGGAAGAATTGCCGTTATCGTCCTTGAAAGTCGGTTTGAAATGTGGTGGAAGTGATGGTTTTTCCGGAATCACAGCCAATCCGTTGGTTGGTCATTTTTCTGATTGGTTGATTGCTCAAGGAGGAAGCACGATCCTGACTGAGGTTCCAGAAATGTTTGGAGCAGAGACCATTTTGATGGATAGGGCGAGAAACAAGGAAGTTTTTGAAAATACAGTTCTTTTGATCAATAATTTCAAGCATTATTTCCGAAAGTTCGATCAACCTATTTACGAGAATCCTTCTCCCGGCAATAAAGCCGGAGGCATTACGACATTAGAAGATAAATCCTTAGGATGTACTCAAAAAGGAGGAACAGCAGAGGTTGTCGATGTTTTGGACTATGGTCAGGAGATTAAAACCAAGGGTTTGAATTTGTTGAATGCTCCTGGAAATGATTTGGTTGCAGCATCTTCGTTAGCTATTTCCGGTTGCCAGTTGGTATTATTTACTACAGGTCGTGGGACTCCATTCGGAAGTTTTGTTCCTACGATGAAAATATCGACTAATTCACAGCTTTATAACTTCAAGCAAAACTGGATCGATTTTAATGCCGGCACTTTATTGGAGGGCGAAAGTATGGATGATTTGGTGGCGCGTTTCGTAGAGTTTATCATTGAGATTGCAAATGGCAAATATCTGAAGCATGAAGAGACCGGATTTAAAGAGATTGCAATCTTTAAAAGTGGAGTAACCTTATAAGTTTAAAGTCAGAAGTTTAAAGATGGTGCAGTTTTACCATATCCCAAATGGAGAAAATTGCACCTATTACTGAAAGTATAATAATTATGATGCCGACAACCCGGTTCATAATCCACAGTCCTCTTAAATTGAAATTTTTACGCAATTTTCCTACCAGAAAGGTAATCAGAAACCACCAGCTAAGAGCCCCGATAGCAATTGCACCCAGTCCTAAAATCATTGAAAACAGAGTCTCATTTTCATCCGGAGAAATAAAATTGAACCGGGCAAACAGAGCGATGAAAAGAAAGATGATTAAAGGATTAGAAAGCGTTAGAAAGAAAGCTGTAACAGTATCCTGATGATAAGTATTTACATTTTCCTTTTGTTTTCTTAGATTTTTAGATGGATTGGATTGGTATATATAATACCCAAAAAATAGTAGTAACAGGCTACCGATAAGTTGCAGTATATTTTGATAATCTTCAACGAAATTGATTATAAAGCCCATTCCGAGGCAGGTAATCATGGCGTAGATTACATCAGAAAGGGCTGCGCCAATACCTGAAAAAAAACCATGCCAGCGGCCTTTATTTAAAGTCCGCTGGATGCATAAAAGTCCTATTGGGCCCATTGGGGCCGAAACCAATATTCCTATAATAAAGCCTTTATGAAGGATATCTATCAAAGTGCGTTGATTTCTTTCAATACGTCATTTGTTTTACGAACAGCGTCAGCGCTCTTTTCAAACAAAGCTTTTTCTTCATCATTTAATTTGAAATCCACTATTTTTTCAACGCCATTGCGTCCCAAAATAGCAGGAACACCGATACAAATATCTTTTTGGCCGTACTCACCTTCCAGATAAACGCAGCAAGGGATCAGGCGTTTGTAGTCGCGAACGATTGATTCTGCAACAAAAGCTCCGGCAGCACCGGGAGCATACCATGCAGATGTTCCAAGTAAACCTGTCAGAGTAGCGCCTCCAACCATAGTGTCGGCTACAACTTTGTCTAAAGCAGCAGCGTCTAACAATTGAGAAACAGGAATACCATTGTAAGTAGCAAGACGTTTCAATGGAATCATTGTAGTATCGCCATGTCCTCCGATTACAGTACCTTCTACTTGTGAAGGATTTACATTTAATGCCTGGCTCAAATAATATTTGAAGCGGGAACTGTCGAGTGTTCCACCCATACCGATTACTCTGTTTTTCGGCAGACCAGTAGCTTTCAGTGTAAGGTAAGTCATTGTATCCATTGGGTTGGAAATAATGACAAAAATTGCATTAGGAGAAAATTTCAGGCAACTTTCAACAACGCTTTTAACGATGTTAGCATTTACTCCGATCAATTCTTCACGAGTCATGCCCGGTTTACGTGGAATTCCTGAAGTAACGATAATTACGTCGGAATTTGCTGTTTTAGAATAATCGTTAGTAACACCTACAACTTTAGTTTCGAAGTTTAAAGTCTGAGCTGTTTGCATCATGTCCATCGCTTTTCCTTCAGCTACACCTTCTTTAACATCCAGCATTACTACTTCATCAGCAATTTTGTTGAATGCCAGTACGTTTGCACAGGTTGCACCTACATTTCCGGCTCCTACAACAGTTATTTTAGCCATAATTTTAAATTAATTTGGATTAATAAAATGATCATTTGAATAATAAGCTGCAAAATTACGACTTCGTCTTGAATAAAGAAATTTTTCCGTAATAAAAATACTTAAATTTTGACAGCGATACATGAAAAAAAGGTGTATTGAAAGCTTTTTTCAAAAAAGACATGAAAAAGCTTCCAACACACCTTAGAATATCATGCTTATGATATTAAGGCAGTCATCTTTGGTTCAAATAGAAAGCCTGAGTTGTGATTACTTAAACAACATTCCAGCTAACTGTTCGATTGTTTTTGTTAAACGTTTTTTCCCTTCACGGGTTGTAAAGTCGATGTTGCAGAAAGTAGAAACATTTTTATGCATATTCAGGTAATAAATACCGGAAATTAATAAAGCATAAATAGCTTCAATGTCCACATCCGTACCTTTGAAATGCTCTACGTTTTTCTCCATGAATTTTTGATTGTCCAACTCTCTTCTTCTTGCATGACGCAAAATGTAAGGAGTAGGTTCGGCGATTTCCCACCTTGCAATACTTTCAAATTCACGGTTCTGATCCATGGTTTTGTAGAGTTCTGTCAGATAGTATATAAACATATCTTTCAGATCTGTTCCATGTTCATTGTAAGCTTTTTGAACAATAAATCTTTCCCAGAAATCATTTCTAATGAAATACCTTTCCAGAAGATTGTCAAAACTCTCAAAGTTACGATAAATGTAAGCTTTTTCTACTTTTGCGACTTCAGAGACAGAATTAATTCCTAACTGAGAAAATCCCAATTCGTTAATAACTCTACATACTGCACTCATCAACTGGTTGTCGATGACGTCTCTTGTCCTTCTGATTCTTGTTTTTTTCTCGCTTGCCATAACAATAAATAATAAAATTTACTCAAAATACATTCCAAATTCTTACACTTTGCTTG
>JAVBUX010000213.1:0-10559 GCA_031554915.1 Bacteroidales bacterium
GAACAATTGGCAATGTCTTATCCGGGAGTTGTGAAAACGTATGCTATCCAGGCCGGACGTGAATTGCGCGTTATTGTTGGTGCAGATAAAATCGATGATATCCAAACCGAGAATCTGTCAAACGAAATTGCTAAGAAAATCCAGGATGAAATGACTTATCCGGGACAAGTGAAAATTACAGTGATCCGCGAGACTCGCTCAGTAGCGTTCGCGAAATAATAGGTAATAAGTTTTAAGTTATAAGTTTAAAAGACGTATTACTAAATTATCGTCTTTAAAACTTATAACTTGCAACTTAAAACTAAAAAAATGAATGTCGCAATCATAAAATACAATGCCGGAAATATTTATTCGGTTGACTACGCCCTTAAACGATTGGGCGTTTCTGCTATAGTTACGGCAGATAAAGATCAGATAGCGAAGGCGGATAAAATAATTTTTCCGGGAGTAGGAGAGGCCGCTACAACAATGACTCATCTTCGGGAAACAGGTCTCGATAAATTGATCGTTGATCTAAAACAACCGGTATTAGGTGTTTGTCTGGGGATGCAGTTGATGTGCCGTCATTCGGAAGAGGGGAATGCGGATTGTCTGGGAATATTTGATGTCAATGTCAAACGGTTCAATCCTCAGAAGCACGAAGATAAAGTGCCGCACATGGGATGGAATAATTTCACGACGATGAAAGGTCGTTTATTTGAAGGCCTGAGTCCGGATGATTATGTTTATTTCGTGCATAGTTTTTATGTTCCTGTAAACGAATATTCAGCCGCAGTTACAGATTATATACTGCCTTTCAGTTCTGTATTGGAAAAAAATAATTTTTATGCGACTCAGTTCCACCCTGAAAAAAGTGGTAGAACCGGTGCGAGAATCTTACAAAACTTTCTTGATTTATGATCGGAATTATACCAGCTATTGATGTGATTGATGGAAAATGTGTTCGTCTTTCCCAGGGCGATTACCAACAGAAGACAGTTTATAATGAAGATCCTTTGGAGGTGGCTAAGTGGTTTGAAGATTGTGGTATCCGTCGTTTGCATTTAGTTGACCTGGATGGAGCCAAAGCCAGCCGGATCATTAATTATAAGGTGCTTGAAAAAATATCAACCAGAACGTCATTAGTCATTGATTTTGGCGGAGGACTTAAATCCGACGAAGACTTGAAAATTGCATTCGAATGTGGGGCATCTATGATTACCGGAGGAAGCATTGCTATCAAGAACCCCGAAGTATTCGAGTCATGGCTCAGTTTGTATGGCTCAGCTAAGATTATTTTAGGTGCAGATTGCCGGAACGAAAAAGTCTCAGTTTCAGGTTGGACAGAAGATTCTAACGAAGAAATTATTCCGTTTATTAAAAAATGGAAAGAAAAGGGTGTTGAACAGGTAATTTGCACTGATATTTCCAAAGATGGAATGATGCAAGGCCCTTCTATTGAACTATACAAAAAAATTACATCGGAAATTCAAGGAATTCATCTGATTGCCAGTGGAGGAGTTTCCTGTGATAAAGATATACATTTGCTTGATGAAGCCGGGATTCAGGAAGTTATTGTCGGCAAAGCCATTTACGAAGGAAAAATTAAATTGAGTTATAACTTATACTTATTATGCTTGCAAAACGAATTATCCCCTGCCTTGATATTAAAGACGGAAAGACCGTCAAAGGAATTAACTTTGTGAATTTCCGGGATGCCGGTGATCCGGTAGAGTTAGGTGCTGCCTATAGTGAACAGGGAGCTGATGAACTGGTGTATCTGGATATAACAGCATCACATGAAGGGCGAAAAACGTTTACTGATCTGGTGAAAAAGGTTGCTGCCAACATTAACATCCCTTTTACAGTGGGCGGTGGTATTAATGAATTGCAAGATGTAGATCGTCTTTTGAACGCCGGTGCGGATAAGGTGTCTATCAATTCTTCTGCGATTAGAAATCCTGAGTTAATTGAGGCTATTTCTGAAAACTTTGGAAGTCAGGTTTGCGTTGTAGCTATAGATGCAAATTTTGAAAACGGTAAATGGGTTTGCTATCTTAACGGAGGACGTGTCCCGACAGATAAAGAATTGTTTTCCTGGGCTAAGGAAGCGGAAAACAGAGGTGCCGGAGAAATTTTATTTACCAGTATGACACACGATGGAGTGAAAGATGGTTATCCGAATGAAGCGCTTGCAACTTTATCTGCAACCTTGGGTATTCCTGTTATTGCTTCAGGGGGTGCTGGAAAAATAGAGCATTTTAGAGATGTTTTTACTTTAGGGAAGGCAGATGCAGCCTTGGCAGCAAGTGTGTTTCACTTTGGAGAAATCAATATTGAAGAACTGAAGCAATACCTGAAGAGAGAAGGCATCGTAATGAGATAAATCTTAAAATTTGAATGTATGAACTGGAAAATTTTATTTGCTATGGGACTTTTTTCAATCCTTTTCGGAAAAACGATTGAGCAAAAAGCTACAGTCGTAGCGCCTGTTCCTTTTTATGATCTGGAATTTACTAATATTTCGGGAGGGACAGTGGACTTTGATACTTTCAAGGGAAAATATGTGTTGATTGTAAATACTGCTTCGAAATGTGGGTTTACTCCGCAATTCAAAGATTTGGAGGAACTGTCTGAGCAGTATAAAGATAAACTGGTTGTGGTTGGATTCCCTTCAAATGATTTTGGGAAACAGGATCCTGGTTCAAATAAGGAAGTTGAAGAATTCTGTCAGATGAATTATGGAGTCAGCTTTTTGATGATGGAAAAGTCGCCCGTTAAAGGTGATGTGAAAAATATAGTATATCAATGGCTTACAGATGCCAGTAAGAATGGATGGAACACACAGGAGCCTACATGGAATTTTTGTAAGTATCTGATTGATCCTTCCGGAAATTTGTTAGGCTTTTTTCCTTCGAAAGTTAATCCTGAAAGTGACGAAATTATTGGAAAAATAAAGTAAAGTCTAAAAAAAGAATTAATTTTGCAACTTGTTTTTGTATCTAAAAACGCAAGGGCACAAAGGGACAGAGCCTCAAAGTTTTTTATTATATCTTTGTGTCTTGTTACCTTTGTGCTTTTGTGTTAATAAAAAAATAAAATATGCAATTAGATTTTGATAAAACGGGGGGATTGATTCCTGCAATTATTCAGGATGTTTATACCAATAAAGTATTAATGCTGGGATATATGAGCCCGGAATCGCTTAAACAAACGAAAGAAACCGGCCAGGTCACTTTTTTTAGTCGTTCGAAAAATCGTTTGTGGACAAAAGGTGAAGAGAGTGGAAACTTCCTGAATGTTATTTCTATCGATGAAGATTGTGACCGGGATGCTCTGTTGATAAAAGTCAATCCGGTAGGGCCGGTATGTCATACTGGTGCTGATACCTGTTTTAATGAAAAAAATGAGGAGGACATCATGTTCCTCAAATATTTGCAGGAATTTATTGTCCGTCGTCGCCAGGAAATGCCGGAAGGATCATATACCACGACTTTATTCAATAAGGGAATCGGTCGTATGGCTCAAAAAGTAGGAGAAGAAGCTGTCGAAACGGTTATTGAAGCTATGGATGGCGATGATGAACGTTTGATTTATGAAGCTTCGGATCTGATTTATCATTTGATTGTTATGTTAACCTACAAAGGTTATGGTCTGGAAGATCTTGCAAAAGAATTGAAAAAGAGACACAATAAGTCTGCATAAGTATTTTTAACAGAGTGATTATGGATAACGATGTTTTGGTTAGATATAAAAATGTAGAAATTTGCCGGGAAGAGAATGTCATTTTGAGAGATGTTTCTTTTGAAGTGAAGAAAGGCGAGTTTCTGTATATTATAGGAAAAGTTGGTTCAGGGAAAAGTACTCTGCTTAAAACCATGTATCGTGAAATGCTTGTAGAGGATGGAGAAGCCTCTGTTTTTAATTATAATCTCAGAAAAATAAAGAATAAGGAAATTCCGGAGTTACGTCGCCAACTTGGTATTGTATTCCAGGATTTTCAACTCTTGACAGACCGTTCTGTGGAGAAAAACCTGGAGTTTATTTTGAAAGCAACCAACTGGAAAGATAAATCAGCTATTAAAAGGCGTATTTCGGAAGTACTGACACAGGTTGGAATGTTGAATAAAGGATATAAACTTCCTCACGAATTATCGGGGGGAGAACAGCAGCGGATTGTGATTGCACGATCACTACTCAATTCTCCGAAAATTATTCTGGCAGATGAGCCTACCGGTAACCTGGATCCGGAAACAGGGAGGCAAATCGTTAAATTACTGCATGAAATCCGGGAGACTGGTACTGCAGTAATTATGTCAACACATAATTTGCAATTGGTTCAGGATTTTCCTGCCAAAATAAAAAGATGTGATGACGGAAAATTCGAAGATTATACGATGTAATAATCTGACTGTTAATAATTAAAATGGATTATCAATTGTCAATTATCAATTATATAAAATGAAAGTCTTAAAATTTGGGGGAACTTCTATCGGTTCGGCAGAGCGCATTAAAAATGTTGCACGGTTGATAAACAATGGGGAAGAAAAGATCATTATTTTTTCTGCATTGTCGGGGACAACGAATACATTAGTTGAGATTTCGGATTATCTGTACAAGAAAAACCCGGATGGAGCTAATGAAATTATCAATCAGTTGGAACGCACATACCAAAATCATGTTCAAGAGCTGTATGCAACGGAAAAAATCCGTGAAAAGGCTAATGAAATGCTGGCTCAGCATTTTGATTATATTCGTTCTTATACCAAAGACTTATTCACCTTATTTGAGGAAAGGGTAATTCTTGCTCAGGGAGAATTAATATCTTCCTCCATGGTACAGCTTTACCTTGAAGAGCAAAACATTAATTCCGTTTTGATTCCGGCTTTGGATTTTATGCGCACAGATAAAAATTCGGAACCGGATCCTGTTTATATTAAGGATAAACTGAATAAATTGATTGAAAATCAGAAAAACGTTGATATATATATTACTCAGGGGTATATTTGCCGTAATGCTTACGGAGAGATAGATAATCTGGAGCGTGGCGGTAGCGACTACAGCGCATCTTTGATCGGAGCTGCTTTACAGGCTGAAGAAATACAGATATGGACGGACATTGATGGGATGCAAAATAACGATCCCAGATATGTTGAAAAAACATCTCCTGTTCGTAACTTACAGTTTGAAGAAGCGGCAGAGTTGGCCTATTTTGGAGCGAAAATCCTTCATCCAACCTGTATTTTACCGGCTAAATTGAATCGTATTCCTGTTCGTCTGCTTAATACAATGCAGCCAGATGCTCCGGGAACATTGATTTCCAATCAAATGGAGAAAGGAAAGATCAAAGCAGTTGCTGCGAAAGACAATATTACAGCCATCAAAATTAAATCTGGCCGTATGTTGTTGGCTTACGGTTTTTTACGTAAGGTTTTTGAGATATTTGAAAATTACCAGACATCTATCGATATGATTGCAACTTCAGAGGTTGGGGTTACAATTACAATCGATAATCAGAAGCATTTGCAGGAGATTATGGATGATCTGAAAAAATATGGGACAGTGACTATCGATCCTGACATGACTATTATTTGTGTCGTTGGTGATCTGGAATGGGCAAATCTTGGATTTGAGGCAAAAATTATCAATGCATTGAAAGATATTCCAGTAAGGATGATTTCTTACGGAGGTAGTAATTATAATGTTTCTCTGTTGGTGAAATCGAGTGACAAAAAAAGAGCCTTGCAGGCATTGAGTGATAATCTGTTTGAAAATTGAAAATTGAGAATGAAAGGGCAATTTCCGGTAGAAAAATTTAAAAATATAGAGACTCCGTTTTACTATTATAATACGGATTTATTAAGGGCGACATTAACGATTCTTGCGGCAGAAGCAAAGAAATATGATTATCATGTACATTATGCTGTGAAAGCTAATGCTAATCATCGAGTGTTATCTATAATTAGAGAATATGGACTTGGAGCCGATTGTGTAAGCGGAGGAGAGATCCAGGCCGCTTTAGATGCAGGCTTCCCTTCTTCAAAAATTGTATTTGCCGGAGTTGGAAAAGCCGATTGGGAAATCAATTTGGGATTGGATAATAATATCTTTTGTTTTAATGCAGAATCGATTCCGGAGCTATATGTGATCAATGAATTGGCCGCAGCAAAAGGAAAAGTGGCTTCAATCGCATTACGTGTAAATCCGGAAGTCAATGCAAATACACACCACCATATTACTACCGGCTTGAAGGAAAATAAGTTCGGAATCAATATGGATCAGTTGGATGGCGTTTTAGATGTTATCCCGATGCTGTCCTCTATCCGTTTGATAGGAATTCATTTTCATATAGGCTCTCAAATTCTGGATTTGGAAGCGTTTAAGTCTTTGTGTTCTCGTTTGAGGGAAATACAAGCTCAACTGTCTAATCGTCAGATAATTGTAGAGAATGTTAATTTTGGAGGAGGACTGGGAATTGATTATGAACATCCTGACAGGAATGCAATACCTGATTTCAAATCCTACTTTGAAATTTTCAACAAACATTTTCAACCGCAGGCAAATCAACAAGTTCATTTTGAACCGGGAAGATCGGTGGTTGGACAATGTGGGTCGTTGATATCCAGAGTATTGTATGTTAAAGAAGGCTCATTTAAGAAATTTGCAGTACTTGATGCCGGATTTACGGATTTGATTCGTCCGGCTTTGTATGATGCATATCACAAGATCGAAAATATTACATCGGATAAAGCAGTAGAGGCTTATGATGTGGTTGGACCTATCTGCGAGTCATCCGATTGTTTTGGAAAGTCTGTGGATTTGAATCGGGCTGAACGTGGCGATCTTATTGCTTTGCGTTCTGCCGGAGCGTATGGCGAAATTATGGCAATGCAGTATAACTGTAGGAAATTACCGAAAGCTTATTTTTCGGATTTATTATAAAATAGATTGTAAGATCGTGTGATATGGTATTACGGTCTTAATTTTGTTCAAAATGACCCTTAGTTTAGACTCTAAATCGATTGTATTGTTATCTGTAGTGGGAGTTTTTTTCCTGATGCAGATGATCTATATACTAGTCTATTATGCTAAACCCTTACGTTATCAGAGAAAGAAAAACCGGGAAAATGATTTTATATCAAATGCTAAACCTCCGGTTTCTGTTATTATTTGCTCTCAAAATGAATCGGAAAATCTAAAGAGTTTTCTTCCGTCGATTTTAGAACAGAATTATCCTCAGTATGAGGTGATTGTGATAAATGACGGTTCTACGGATGAAAGCGATGAAGTCCTTGTAAATTTGGAAAAACAATATAACCATCTGTATCGGACTTATATCCCGGAAGGAGCAAAGCATTTGAGTAGAAAGAAATTAGCAATGACTGTCGGTATAAAGGCCGCAAAATACGATTATCTCATTTTTACAGAGCCATCCTGTGAACCTTTGGAAAAAAACTGGATCAGTTCGATGAGTCGTAATTTTTCCGGCAACAAAACGATTGTGATCGGTTTTAGTCCTCTGTCTAAAAGTACAGGATTAAAAACTAAATTTGCTGCTTATGATAATCTGATAAATGGTTTGCAATATCTTTCGCTTGCGTTGATGGGACATCCTTATAGAGGTGTAGGACGTAATATGGGGTATAAAAAATCTCATTTTTTTGAGCAAAAAGGTTATTCCAAATTCATGCATCTGAGAGTCGGAGAGGATGATTTATTTATCAACCAGATAGCCACGTCTAATAATGTTGCTGTCGAAATTTCGGAAGATAGTTTGACCGAAACTCATCTCGATGGTTTTAGGATGTGGAAAGAATTACGTTTATGTCAGTCGACAACGCAAAAATATTACAAAAGAGGACCAGGGTTGTTTTGGCGATTTGAATCTTTTTCCAGGGTTTGCTTTGGGATTTTTGTTATTTGCCTGTTTATTTATGGATTGCCCGAATTATTTTTACCGATAATTGCTTTTGGATTGTTTTTGATTCGTTTGTTAATTCAATTACTCGTGATGAGTAAACTTAGTCGATTATTACACACAGAACGTTTTTATTCAACATTGTTTTTATTTGATTTTTTTCAACCAATATTCAACTTATATATCTCTATTTCTCGTTTAGTTAGGGGTAAAAAAGATTATATTTGGAGGTATTGACAACTTCTGTCTTGGAAAATTGTTAGATACCCAAAGGGGATGATTTAGAAGCGAACGACAATTTTTTTTTTTATCTTTGTAAAAATGAAAAATACTGATGATATTTTTGATGAATTCCAGCACTCTTTAGCATCTTTAGAGGGCAATTTTCATGTGTTGGAAACAGATGTGCCGATGGAAAAGCAAATGGAGTATTTTAATTATTCTGAAAATGTAAGAAAATCGGTTGGAGGTGATACCATAGATAGTCAGATTGTAATATTGAACGATTCAACAACAAATGCGGACGATCGAAAATATGCAATGACTTATCTGGCTGTGTCCGGGGATGTAAAAGCATACAGGGCTTTGGAGACTTATTCAAAGGAACATGAAAATGAGAAAGACGACTGGATGGCTCTGGCGCTTCTTCAGGCTAAAATAACTTTAGAATCAGAGTTTTCCGATCAAAATCAGGTCTTTATTTCTACCGGATTGGGAGGAAAGGGGCATAAGCTGAGGTTCTTCTCGTTTTTTAAGTCGAATAAATTAAAACCTTTTTCTACTTATCAGCAGGAATTGATAGAAAAAGAAGTATTATTTCAGATTCATAAATACGGAGGAGAAATAGAGGAGTTGTATATTAATACAAATTTTTTTACGATTGAATTTTTGATTGATTTAAAAGCAAATATAAAGAAAATGCTGGAAGATGCTGTGGTTGAATGTAACCAGTACGGTGATTTTATCAGCAGATCGTTTATTGTTACCAATGTGAGGAGATACAACGATGATGAAATTCGAAAAGAATTAGAAAAAGATGAATAAAGATACTATTTATCAGTTACTCAAGTACGGAATCGTTGGAGTATTGAATACTTTGTTAACCGCTGTGGTTATTTGGGCTGTACTCAAGTTCGGATTTGGTGTGGTTTCGGAAGAAAAGGCCACATCGATGCAGATGGCTGTATCTAACTTTGCCGGGTATTCTGTAGGACTTGTGAACAGCTTCATTTTTAACCGGAACTGGACCTTTAAGAGTAAAGGGGACTGGAAAACAGGTTTCCTGAAGTTTGTACTGGCCTTTGGTATTTGTTATGTAATACAGTTGGGAGTAGTTTTATTCCTGAATAAATATGCTTCAATTCCTTCTATTCAATTTAATGCTTTGGGTAGAAATTATATCATAAATTCTTCTTATATTTGTCAATTAATTGGGATTGTGTTTTATACCGGTCTTGGTTTTTTCTTCAACAAATATTATACCTTCAAGAAGTAGGATATGAAGTCATTGAGTGTAATTGTACCATGCTATAATGAAGAAGCCGTCATTGAGTTTACCTATAATCGGATCAAAGCTGTTCTGCAACAACTAACCAAATTAGAGTCACATATTCTGTTCATTAATGACGGAAGTTCGGATACTACCCTGGAAATTTTGTCAGGGATTGCTGCTCAGGATAAAAACGTCAAACTTATCAATTTCTCACGTAATTTTGGCCATCAGGCGGCTGTTACAGCCGGAATCAATCATTGTAAGACAGAACTAGCTGTGATTATTGATGCCGATTTACAGGACCCTCCGGAGCTTATTCCCGAATTGATACAAAAAATGCACGATGAACAGGCCAATGTGGTATATTGTGTTCGTAAAAGCAGAGCAGGAGAGAGTAAATTCAAACTTTGGTCGGCCAAGAAATTTTACAGAACACTCAATAGCCTGTCGGAAGTGAAATTCCCATTAGATACCGGAGATTTTCGTCTGATAGATGCCCGTATCATTAAAGAATTCAATCGTTTGAAAGAACGAGGGAAATATATTCGGGGATTAATTTCATGGGTGGGCTTCAAGCAGGTCCCGTTCTATTATGAGCGAGAAGCCCGTTATGCCGGAGAAACCAAATATCCTTTGCGGAAAATGTTGTCGTTTGCATCCACAGCATTATTGTATTTCTCAAAAAAACCTTTGTTGATTTCGGTTAGCCTGGGTTTTCTGGCTGTTATTGTTGGTATTTTACTCGCATTGTGGTATGCTTTCGGAAAAATTTTCGGATATACAAATGCCGAGAGCGGATTTACATCTATCATGATTATCGTTATTTTCTTCGGAGGGATTCAGTTGTTGACTATCGGCGTTTTAGGTCAGTATATAGGGATTTTGTTCGATGAAGTAAAAGAACGGCCTGAATATATCATAGAGCATACCTCAAATTTATAAAAATCGAATTCTGTGGGCGCCACGGATTGTTATTATATATACCTTGAAAAAACACAATGTTATGAAAGAAGTTTCTGTTAATGAAGTACATGATTGGGCTAAAGGATTTCTTTCCCAATCGGAAAAAGAACTTACCAAAGATGAATTGAAAGAACAACGCAAGTATGCTATTCTGGTACAGAAGCCAAACGACAAAATTTTGTTGTCCAAAATGTTGGATGAATCTTC
>JAVBUX010000334.1:0-12876 GCA_031554915.1 Bacteroidales bacterium
ATGTTTCCTATTTGAAACACGGTGCAAAGGTATAATATTATTCAACATGTTGTATAACATAAAATGATTTTTTTTTTAATTTTTTTGTTTTTTTTAAAATTATGCCAATACACCGAGTTCAAGTGACTATTTTATATAACCTCCAAAACATGATTCCGACTTATTTTTTACCCAAAAAATAGGAGTGATAAAATTATCCTGGTCTTTTACCTGCATATAATACTCCATATTAACAGAAGCTTCATTTGAAGGATATTTTGCTCTTTCCGGATATGCAACGACATTCGTCATCGTTCTTGTCGTGACCGGTTCCAGTTTTGGACGACGGGTACGACGTTGTTCAGCCCAGAGTTCATACGTTCCCATTAAATTGAGGTGTATGAATTTTTGTTGCATGATGACTTCCAGTTTGTCGCTGGCTGTGTTATACGTATTTCTCAAGACATCAGCATAAGCATTAATCTTGTCTGCTGATGGTTTTTTAGGTTGCAGTACGCTGAAATCCGTATTGGGAAAAGTATTGGAATTTGATTTGAATGTACATTTTGCATTGATTCCATACCAAAAATCCGTAGAGTGCTTCATTGCATCTACGAGGTGTTCCTGTGGAGTTTTACCTGTACTTCCCAGATTGTTCAGGGCAACTTCAGCTAGAAATAGATCTACTTCAGCTTGCGACATCATATACACAGGAAATTCATTAAGGAAATAGGTATAGTAGTTGTAAGGCGAAACACAATTCACATGCAAATGGATGTCCATTTCCTTTCTGTAATTTCCGTTGTTATTGAGATATGCTTTGTTCCAGGTCCATTGATCACTGGTCCATCCAGCGGGTGGAGTTGCAGGTAAAGCAGCCAGGGAATCCTGGGTCGGTTGATTTTCTCGATAGCTTCTGTCCATTCGTACTCCACGGTAATCTCCCCAACGGGTAGGCATTGCCAAAACCGGCAGACGAGGGTCGTCCTTACCTTCTTCATACTCATAACTTCCCATATTCATACGCTTCATGATTACGTTGGGGATGAAAATGGATGTAAATCGTTCATACAAGCCACGAGTCCATGTTTCACCGCCTCCGTTCACTACATCAGGTACCTGATCGAAAGGTAATTTCCAATACATATCACCGGTAGGCAACATGTTTTTTGCTAAAATATCCTGAATATGAATTTTAGCCTCTTTTTCATTTACTCCTGAGAGACGTACAGCATATTTCAAGCGAATTGCATTTGCCCAACGAATCCATTGTTTTATATCTCCCTGGAATACAAGGTCTTGTGTTTTGAATAAGCTTTGTCCGGCAGGCGACATATTATCGTAAGAACTTTGTAAAATATCGGTCATTGCCCTAATTGAGTTCAATCCGGTGACATAAATAGAATCCGGATTATCGTATGGAGTGAAAAATACGTTATCCAGACCTTTCAATGCTTCCTTATAAGGAATACTATTAAAAAAGTCCACATTTCGTAATAAACAATAATCTTTTACAATACTGGTTAAAGCGAAATATGTATAATTTTCTTTTTTATAAGCTTCGTCGGCATTATCTATTGTCGTTTTCATTACACCCCAGGGGCGAAGACGATCATACATGTCATAGAAATAACTACGAATCGAGTTTTCGTCACTGAAACCGTCGCCGTTCATTTGATCCCAATAATCATAAATGCCATCATAGTTTGAGATCATCGGCCTGACTCCGATTTGTGTATAGGCCGTAGCGCTCCATCCTCCCATTTGCCACCACCATTCTCCATAATCCTGAATAAATACCTTCCATGAATAAATTACTTTGGTAAACATACCTGCAGGAATGATATCTTCCGGAGCACTATATCTTTCCGGGTCATTGAACTCCTCTTTCAGCTTGTCCTCACAAGCCCAGAATAAGACTCCTGTACATAACGCGATTGCTAATATTATCTTTTTCATATTGCTAATATCTTTTTGGTAAAAATTAAAAACTAACATTGACGCCAAATCCGAAGGAACGCAGAGACGGGAATGCCGAATATTCTACATAAGCAGCTCTATGATCGGCAGCGGTACTCATTCCCAATACAGATTCAGAATCTATATTAGGAATCGATTTATATACATAGAACAAGTTACGTCCATAAAGAGAGAAACTCAGTTTCTGGAGTTTTAATTTTTCTGAAATATGCTTAGGTACAGTGTATGCAAAAGAAATTTCCCTCAGTTTGATGTAATTGTTTTCGAAAATATAATCCGGTTGTAAGTCTCCATTCAAGTCATGAATAAATGTTTGCCAGTATTCGTATGCAGAAACAATCTGATCGTTAGGAGTATATCCACCGCCTGTTGTCTCTTTCATGCCGGGAAGTATGATACCATCATGGTAAACTAATTTTCCGGTAGGAGCAGAACCTCCGTTCAATGGGACCTTAACGTTATTGTCTCCCAGGTAGTAAGCGACACCACCATGATCTGCATCACGTCCCTGAAGAGTTTCTTTTGTTTGTCCACGTCCCACAAGGTAATAATTAGACATTGAAACAATAGAGCTTCCATAGCTATAATCAAAACCGACACTAGCCCTGAAATTTTTATAATAAAAATCGGTAGAGAATCCTCCCAGGAAATCCGGGTTTACATTTGCTGTTTTTTGAAAGCCCTTTTCATAGTCTAGGGAGTATAAGCCGTTTGAGTTGACAATCCGTTGCCCGTCAGCAGTTTTCTTATAATCATAAGTCAACAGATCCCCACTTTCCTGACCCTCGGTTGCAACGACTTGCCAGCCATTATCACTAGCGATTACTTGTCTGGTAATACCTTCATATAGTTTTACGACTTTTGTTTTGTAGTTGGAGACGGTCAGAGTTGCATCCCAGCGGAATTTGTCATCATCGGAAGCCAGAATAGCACCTTTAATGAATAAGTCCCATCCCCAGTTTTGGACGTCACCGGCATTCATTTTAATGGTGGCGTAGCCTGTTGTTGTTGATAACGGAACCGACATGATTTGGTCATATACATGGCCAGTATAGTAAGAAAAGTCTATTTCTAAACGATTTTTGGGAAAGAATTTCAGGTTGGTTCCAAGTTCAAATTCACGTTTTCGTTCCGGTTTTAAAACCCCGGAGAAGAGGGATGATGGAGGAGTTACGACTTGAGCTCCATTGGTATTTGCAATTGTAGAAACGTCGTAAGAATTGATAGCGAAGTATCTTACACTACCCGGAGACCCCGCATCTGCCCATCCCAAACGTAATTTACCATATTCCAGGGTTGGAATCTTAAAATCTTCAGTAAATCCCCAGGTGAAGGAAGCTCCAGGATAAAAGTAGGAATTGTTTTCAGGAGGGAGCAGTGATGACCAGTCGTTTCGTGCATTTAATTCAAGCCAATATTTTTCTTTCCAGGAAATTGTTGCAGATCCGATGATACTGTATTTCAGATCCGATCCGCGGGTATTTCCCAATACTTTTGAACGTTCAGCTGCACTTGGCCAGCCAGGAGCATTATTCAAAGAATACCAATCCGGGTACGACATATCTCCGAAAGTTGAAGTATAGATGTTATAATCGCTGGTACTTTTATATTCTCCACCAGCCAATGCAGACACTCTTAACTGATCGTTTATAAACGACTTATCAAAGTTCAGGAATCCGTTAAATATCTGAGCCTGAGATTGTTGTGTTTCGAATCGGTATTTTCCTCCAGTTGTCTTAGGTTTAACTGCCGTTACCTGATCTTCTCTTGTGAAATCGGTTTGGGTATAATCCAATCCGGCAGAAGCCGTTAAAAAGACAGACGGGTGGAATTTGAATGTCGCTTTTAACGATGAAATCAAGTGGAGTTTTTGGTCTAAGTTGCTATTCTGATTTTGTTGCCAAAGTATGTTAGCAATGTTAGTTTGAAATGCAGGCAGGTTGTAATCTTCCAGATTTCGTTTGCTGTATCCGTCATCATCCAGATACATTTTAGCCATTGTATCATAATCATAATCACGGTTAGTACCACCACTGACCAGTCCGCCGATATTCGGTTGCCTGTTATGGGTAGAAATATTCATTAAGTTTGCAATGATTTCGAAGCTTGCAAATTTTGAGGCATCCATTTTTCCGGCAAAACTGAAAGCATCTTTCTTTTGCCAGTTATTTTCCATTACGCCATTATAATTATAATCAGTATAAGCCAAACGCATGTTCCCTTTTTCATTTCCTCCGGCAATGGAGACTTGAAGGTTGCTGGTACTTCCCGGGCTGAAAATATCCATATAGTTGTCTTTATATGCCTGATATTTTCGTTTACTGCCATCCCAATAGGTAATGTCCCTGTTGTCGAATTTTGTGCCGAAGTTATATCCACTGTTTATCAGGATATTATCGTCGTTCGGGTCATTCAAATTTCCAAGCAGACTATATTCGTTTGTTCCGGATCCATATTCATTTTGAAAATCAATGAAACTTACAGGTTGTTCATAAGATGTCTGGTATGAAATAGTAACACCCAGTCCCCTTGTTCCGGCTCCTTTCTTTGTTGTGATCAAGACAACACCATTGGCGCCCTCACTACCATAAAGAACAGAAGCTTTAGCTCCTTTCAAAATCTCCATGGATTCGATATCTTCCGCATTTAAGTCATTAATCCCGGTTCCATAGTCGAAAGAGTTCATCGGGTCGTATCCGCGAGTTGCCATACTGGATGCATTATCACGAATAGGTACACCGTCCACAACAAATAGAGGCCTTGTACTTGAGTTCGGATCCAGACGGTTTGCCCCACGGATCTTGATGTTAACTGAACCTGTAGGCCCTGCGGCTCCCTGTTGAATTCCAACCCCGGCAGCTTTGCCATACAGAGATGTAAAAGGGTTAACCGTAGCTCCTGCTTTCACAATGTCTTCTCCTTTCAACGTACTGATCGCATAACCTAATGATTTTAATTCCCGCCGTTGACCTAAAGCAGTAACTACGACCTCTCCCAATGTTTCGGTAGAGGTTGCCATCTGAATATCCACTGTAGTTCGGTTTCCTACAACTACTTCAGTTGTTTCATACCCCAGGTAACTAGCAACCAAAACCGCATTTGAATTTTGTTTTAGAACGATCTGATAGACTCCATCCATATTGGCGACAGCAACATTGGATGTGCCTTTCTCTGTTACGCTGGCTCCGATTAGGGTTTCTCCTGTTGCCGAATCGGTCACTTTTCCTGTCACTTTTGTTTGAGCATTTAACCAGAATGGACTCAAGCAACAGAATAATAAGATTAAGAATAAATTCTTCATAAGCTAAAAATTAACATTAAACATTACTCTAAGATGTATTTTCGGTTTGATTTTCTAAGACTATTTCACGCTTGAATAATCATATCGAAATCATTATCGAAAATACTATTGCAAAAGCATTATGGTTTTTTAACAAGGCAATGTTTATTATGTTGGAGTGTTAAAATTTTATTTGGAATTTAAGTTGCTGAAAATGAGTTGATTCTGATTTTCACTGTTAATATTTTATATTTTATTGTTGAATTTTTAAGGTGTTTTGATTATACTGAAAAAGAGGATGTCAATACCTGAACTGCAGACTTGGAGGATGTGAGTACAGGGGCTTGGAGCCCCTTCTTAAATAGAACGAACCCTCTGGGTGCTATAATTATAAACTTCAATGGTAATTTCTGGTTATTTCTCTTAAAATTAAGATGTTATGGGTTTTTCATTATTGTAAAGGAATCTTTTAATACTTTTCTTAGGCGTTTTTTCAAATTCCTGAGGGAAAAGTCGTATCTCTGAAATTTGTTCGTACGAAGCTACAATGCTATTTAGAGAATCTTTGTTTTCCTTCATGACAGATGGCAGGAGATCAACGGAAATTCCAATACTGTCAACGGCTTCATAATCAGGATAAACCAAGGCTATTAGTTTTCCATTACTTTCTACGACTAAACTTTCCATCACAAAAGGCAGGTTGTTGAGTTTAGCTTCAATTTCTTCCGGATAGATGTTTTGTCCATTAGCACCCAGGATCATACTTTTAGACCGGCCACGGATGAATATATAATTATCGGAATCCAAGGTGCCCAGATCTCCGGTTTTAAGCCAACCGTCTTCTGTGAAAACATCACTAGTCGCTTCCTCATTTTTATAATATCCAACCATTACATTTTCACCTCGGACTTGTATTTCTCCTGCAATATTTTGAGGATCCGGAGAATCGATACGCGCTTCCATTCCGTTCAAAACTTTTCCGCAAGAATGAGGTTTGTAGTTGGGGTAAAGAGAAAAACTGATAAGAGGAGCACACTCGGTCATGCCATATCCGACAGAAAAAGGAAATTTTATTTTGTGTAAAAATTCTTCTACCTCATGATTTAATGGAGCTCCACCGATGATAACCTGATAAAATCGGCCTCCCATAGCATCCATTAGCTTTTTTCGGATTTGAGCGTAGATTTGTCCATCTAAAAGGGGAACGTTTAAGGCCCACCGCATAGTCCATTTTCCGAGTATAGGAAGAATCATTTTTTTATAAATTTTTTCCAGAATGAGAGGCACGGCTATGATTAATGTCGGTTTGACTTCTTCAAAAGCTTTCATCAATATTTTAGGAGAAGGTGTTTTCCCTAGCAATGTGACATCACAACCGGCAGAAATAGCGTAGAGAAACTCAAATGCACATCCGTAGGTGTGAGCCAGGGGGAGGAACGATAACATTTTGTCGCCTGGTTGAAGATTGATCTCATTTTTGGCAAACATAACGTTGCTGGCCAGGTTGTTACAAGTGATCATTACTCCTTTGCTGAATCCTGTAGTTCCGGAAGTATAGTTCAGGACTATAATTTTATCATTTGAAAGGATTGTATAATTAACAGATTCTCTATCAAAGCCTTTAGGATATTTTTTAACAAAATTACCATCCAGATTGGCAAGGATAGAATTGAACTGTTCGCCATCGCGTTGATGCAGTAATTTGAAATTTGTTAAAGAAAATACTCCTCGGAGTTCATTCATTTTATCTTCTTCCAAGGTATCCCAAATAACATCGGAGGTAAAGAACAGTACGGCTTCAGAGTGGTTTACAATATGATGGATGTCATTCGGATTGAAGTCCTGAAGTATGGGGACTATGATTGCCCCATAAGTTACAGAGGCCAGATAAGCAATACACCAGCGGGATGTATTTTTACCGATAAGAGCTATTTTATCTCCTCTGCGTATTCGACATTCTTCAAAAAGCAAATGCAACTTTGCAATTTCTTTGGCCAACTCTCCGTAAGTAAAGTGGGTTGACTCTCCATAATCACTAAGCGCTTTCAGGTCCCAATTTTCTTTGAAGCTTTCTTCATATAATTTGATAAAATTTTCTTTAATCATGATCGCGTGTTCTAAGTAGTAAGTAATAAGTTTTAAGTTCTGCTTACATCAGTTAGCACATTATCCTTGAAATGAATATAATACAAAAGTACAAATATAATGATAAAGTTGTAACTTTGCAGAGGAAAACGTGTGTAAGAGGAAGAGTAATCGGATTTAAACTGTTACTTTAAACCTATTACATTAAACTTATTGCCGAATAATGATAGATTCAAGCATATTTGAAAATAAAAAGGCAGCATACTTCACTCTGGGATGTAAATTAAATTTTGCGGAAACTTCTACCATCGGTAAAAAACTGGCAGAACAGGGGGTAAGAAAAGTTATGCCCGGAGAACAAGCTGATATTTGTATTGTCAATACCTGCTCTGTGACAGAGTTAGCAGATAAAAAATGCCGCCAGGCTATTCGTAAGATCAGTAGCCAGCATCCAGGGGCATTTGTTGTAGTAACCGGATGTTATGCTCAACTGAAACCTCAGGATGTTGCAGATATCAAGGGGGTTGATCTGGTATTGGGGGCTGATCAGAAAATGGATGTGCTGAAATATATTGAAGAAGCTCAATTAAATAAAGCGAACCGTTCTACGATAGTAACTCCAATCAAAGATGCTCATAAATTCAGCCCTTCTTGTTCGAGTGACGACCGGACAAGGCACTTCTTGAAAGTACAGGATGGCTGTGATTACTATTGTACTTACTGTACAATTCCTTTTGCACGCGGACGTAGTCGTAATGGCACAATCGAAGAGTTGGTGAAAATGGCAGAGGCCGCAGGTCGTGATGGAGGAAAAGAGATTGTTTTGACAGGAGTGAATATCGGTGATTTCGGTAAAACGACGTCCGAAAGCTTTTTTGCCTTGGTAAAAGCTTTGGATCAGGTGGAGACTATCGAACGTTTCCGTATATCTTCAATAGAACCGAACTTGCTGACAGATGAAATACTCGAATATGTTGCTCATTCAAAGCGATTTGCTCCTCATTTTCATATTCCCTTGCAATCGGGTTCTGATGAAGTTCTTAGCCTGATGCACCGGAAATACGACACAACGCTTTTTGCCTCTAAAATCCATAAAATCAAAGAATTGATGCCGGATGCATTTATTGGCGTCGATGTGATTGTTGGTGTCAGAGGTGAAACGGATGACTATTTTTCCAATGCGAAAACCTTTATTTCAGGTTTGGATATTTCTCAATTACACGTATTTACATATTCAGAACGTACTGGTACACAGGCTTTGAAGATAGACCATGTAGTTGATCCCCGGGTGAAACAGGATAGGAGTAAACAGTTATTGGATATTTCAAATGAAAAATTATTGAATTTTTATCGTTCTCAGCAAGACAAAACCAAGCAAGTGTTATTTGAACATACTCGCAGAGGTAAAAAAATGCATGGTTTTACAGAAAATTATGTGAAAGTGGAGCTAAATTACGATGAAACTTTGATAAATCGTTTGATTCCGGTAACTTTGGAAGATTTTAATGCTGATCAATCGGCATTGAAAGGAAGATTAGAAATTAAAATATAAGAATTAAGCGTTGAGTTTTGAGAAGATAATATACGGAGTTGTTTATTTTTTGACCTGGATTTATGCAATATGGCCTTTGAGGGTGTTGTATATTTTTTCAGATATTCTATATTTTCCTGTATATTATATAATAAGGTATAGGCGAAAGATTGTTCGGATGAATTTGTCTAATTCTTTTCCGGATAAGGACATTAAAGAAATTGTAAAGATCGAAAAGCAGTTTTACCATCATTTTTGCGATTATTTTTTTGAGACTGTCAAATTGTTGCATATTTCCGATGAAGAGATGAAAAGGCGATTTGTTTTCAAGAATATGGAAATGGCAGAAAATACGATGAAAAGCGGAAATTCTTGTATTATGATGCTTGGGCATTATGGAAATTGGGAATGGGTAACATCAATTACGCTTTGGTCGAAAGATCCGGAGACTGTTTTTTCACAGATATATCGTCCTTTGAGAAACAAGGCTTTTGACCGGTATTTTAATAAGCTCAGGAAGCGTTTTCACTCTATAGGATTTGCTAAGAATGATACTTTACGCGAGATCGTGAAATTGAAACGAGCAGGCAAGAAGACAATGATCGGATTTATCTCAGATCAGAAACCGTCTCCCAATAATATCCATTATTGGACGCAGTTTTTGAATCAGGATACGGCAATATTGACAGGAGCAGAACGTATTGCAAAACAAACAGGTTTCACTGTCGGATATTTGGATGTGAAAAGAATAAAAAGAGGCTATTATGAGGTTGATGTGAAGATGATCACTGAAGATTCGGTTTCTACTAATGAGTTTGAAATTACGGAGCGTTATGCCCGGCTGATGGAAGAAACAATTCTTCGAGATCCATCCCGTTGGTTGTGGACGCATAACCGATGGAAATATAAAAGGGAAACTATATGAAGACAGCTGTTGTTATATTAAATTGGAACGGCAAGTCCCTGATGCAGCAGTTTTTACCGGCTTTAATCGAATATACTCCTCAGAATGAGGCTGATATCATCATTGCAGATAATGGATCGACAGATGATTCGGTTTCTTTTTTGAAAGAAAATTATCCGGGAATAAAAATCATCGCATTTGAGAAAAATTTAGGTTTTTCAGAGGGGTATAATCAGGCTTTAGCCCAATTGGATCATCAATATGTGGTATTGTTGAATTCGGATGTGGAGGTTACGTCAGGATGGCTTACTACGGCTGTCGATTACCTGGATCGTAATCCGGAAGTGGTAGCTTTGCAGCCGAAGATCCTTTCGTACAAAGATAAGGCATCTTTTGAATATGCCGGAGCATGTGGTGGATATATGGATATGTATGGTTATCCGTATTGTCGGGGCAGGGTTTTGAATGTTATAGAGAAGGATCGTCATCAATACGATACCATTGCGGATGTGCTTTGGGCAACGGGAGCTTGCCTGTTTGTAAATTTGGATGTTTATAAGCAATCCGGAGGATTGGACGCTTATTTCTTTGCACATCAGGAGGAAATTGATTTTTGCTGGCGTTTGGTGAGCCGCGGAATGAAAATTGTTTGTCTGCCGTCTTCTGTTGTTTATCATGTAGGAGGCGCTACTTTGGCAATGGAAAGTCCTCATAAGACTTTTCTGAATTTCCGGAATAACCTGTTGATGATTTATAAAAACATTCCAGAGAAGTACTTCAGGAAAATATTTTTTATTCGTTTCTTTCTGGATTATCTAGCAGCATTGCAGTTTTTGTTAAAGGGTTATCCTGCCAATGCCAATGCTGTTTTGAAAGCCAGGAAAGATTTTAATAAGCAGAAAAAAAAATATGTTTCGATCCGGAAAGAGAATATATTTTTGAGTTCACCGGAATTACCATCTGTAATGAGCAGGAAGAGTCTGATCATTGCGTTCTATTTGAAAAGAAAAAGGATATTTAATGATTTAATATGACATTAGGACTTTTATTCACGATTTTTTTGGTTTTTCTGAATGGCTTTTTTGTTGCAGCAGAATTTGCGATAGTGAAAGTTCGTACTTCGCAGATCGAGGTTAAGAAAAATGCAAGTAAAGCAACAGTAGCTGCAGCAAAGAAAGTAGTGTCCAATCTCGACGGTTATTTGGCTGCAACACAGTTGGGTATAACTCTTGCGTCACTTGGTTTAGGTTGGGTGGGAGAAGACGTTTTTACGGAGATTATTCTTTCGTTTTTTAATTTTCTGGGGTTGGGAATGAGCGAAATTGCGGCGAATCGTCTGGCGATACCTGTGGCTTTCCTTTTGATAACGATATTACATATTGTTTTAGGAGAATTGGCTCCTAAGTCGCTGGCTATCAGAAAGCCGGTTCAGGTGACGTTCGGGGTTTCCATTCCTCTCCGAATATTTTATTTTGTAGGCCGTCCGCTTATCTGGCTGTTGAATGGCCTGGCAAATATACTGTTGAAAATGATAGGTATTCAACCCATTCATGAACAGGAAGATATCCATACGGAAGAAGAATTGAAAGTCATTATTGCAGAAAGTCATAAAGGCGGCGAAATTGAAGAAACAGAAAAAGAATTGATACAGAATGTATTTAGTTTGGGAGATCGCAGGATTCAAACCCTGATGACGCCAAGGAATGAAGTGATATGGGTTGATATCAATGATGATCCGGAGGCCATTAAAAAGACAATTCTTGAAAATCGTCATACTGTCTATCCGCTTTGTGATGAAAATTTGGATAATGTAATCGGATTTATTCATACAAAAGATTTGGTTGGAAAAGACTTTGATGTAGTTGTTACCGACCTGAAAAAAATCAGTAGAGAAGTTCAGGTAGTTATATCTACAGGGAAAGCTTATTCCGTATTGGAAAAATTTCAGCGTCAACGGGTTTATCAGGCTGTGGTAGTGGATGAGTACGGGGGAGTGAAAGGTTTTGTTACTTTGAATGATATATTAGATGCCTTGGTAGGTGATATTTCAGAAACAGATGAATTCGAATATGCTTCCGAAGTACAGTCGGATGGCAGTTTAATTGTCGATGGACAAATCCCATTTGTGGAATTTCTTGAAAAAGTCGGACTAGATGATGATATGATTGATACGATCAATGCGAATTATGTAACAATAGCCGGCTATATCATGGATGATCTGGAACGGATTCCGGAAGAAGGAGACACCGTGAAATGGGAAAATTTTACATTTGAAGTTCTGAATATGGATCACAACCGGGTGGATAAGGTAAAAGTCTCAAAAGACTGATTTCCTTATTTGGAAATATTACGTTACTTTTGTAATCTAAAACTTATAATTTTGATGGCAAGAACAGATGTTCAATCAGTAAAACAAAGATTTGGTATTATCGGTACAAGCCCTTTGTTGGATAGGGAAATAGAGAAGGCACTTCTGATTGCTCCTACCGATTTATCAGTGCTGATTGCGGGAGAAAGTGGTGTGGGAAAGGAATCTTTTCCTCAAATCATCCATCAAAATAGTATCCGTAAACATGGTAGTTACATTGCAGTTAATTGTGGCGCTATTCCGGAGGGTACTATCGATTCTGAGCTATTCGGGCATGAAAAAGGGTCTTTTACAGGAGCATTGGGTGAACGGAAAGGTTATTTTGAGGTTGCCAACGGAGGTACTATCTTTCTCGATGAAGTGGGAGAGATGCCGATGGCCACTCAGGCTCGTTTGCTGCGTGTCCTGGAATACGGTGAGTTTATAAAAGTAGGTTCTTCTAAAGTGCAAAAGACTGATGTCCGGATTGTTGCGGCAACCAATGTCGATTTGCTTCAGGCTATCCGTAACGGTAGGTTTCGCGAAGATTTGTATTATAGATTAAATACGGTTCCGATTCAGGTTCCGCCTTTGCGCGACCGGAAAGAAGATATTCCCTTGTTGTTTAGGAAATTTGCAGGTGATTTTGCGGAAAAATACCGTATGCCGGCAGTTCATCTTGCTGATGATGCCCGTCAGATACTGGTTAATTATCGTTGGCCGGGAAATATCCGTGAACTTAAGAATATTACGGAAAGAATGTCTATTAT
>JAVBUX010000100.1:0-15222 GCA_031554915.1 Bacteroidales bacterium
TAAGATCTTTAAGAACGGGCAACTTGACAGGATACTTACTGAAGAGGGGTATATCGCTAAGCTGGGAAGCGCTTACAATGCATTTTATTACATCAAAGATCATCTGGGAAATAATCGTGTAGCGATTGACCAATCTGGAAATGTGCAGCAGGCAACAAACTGTTATCCTTTCGGGGCTTCTTATGCCGAACTTCCAGCAAGAACGGATCAGGGAATTCAGCCGTACAAGTACAATGGCAAAGAACTGGACCGCGAAGGTGGATTGGATATGTACGACTACGGTGCCAGAATGTATGATCCGGCAATTGGACGGTTTTCTACGATGGATCCGCTGGCGGAGAAATATTATTCGATTTCTCCGTATGCTTACTGTTTGAACAATCCTTTAAGATATGTCGATAAAGATGGAAAAGACCCTGGGGATTTATTTGAAACAAAAGATGCTGCTGCAAAAGACTGGGGACATTATTACAATGGTGCTTCAATAATCCGAAACAGAGAATTTGCGTCATCTCTTTATGAAGTTAGATCAGAGGGGAAAACTACAGGTTATTCATATTCTGTAGCAAATGAAGGAGGTCCTGATGGAGCAAAACCAAGCACTCCCCCAGGAAATGAAAACTGGGTTGGAACAATACATTCCCATGGTAATTATGATGAAAGATATAATGTTGATGGTTTTGATGCAAATAATAATTTTTCAGAAGATGATATCGATGCAGCAGATAGGAGTGCAAAGATTTTTGGCAAAAGTAACTCTGAAATGTACGTGGCAACCCCAGATGGATCTTTGAAGAAATACTCACCAAATGAAACAAAAGGTGGTCAGCAGTCTGTTTTATCTACAGATCTACCGAGTGATCAAACTTATTTGGGAAAGAAGAATGATAATAAGCCTGTTGAAAATCCAAATTTAAAATACATTCCAGCAAAAGAAGAAGATTTGAAATCAAAAACTTTTAATAATTGATCTTATGAAACGAATACTTTTAGCGCTTATATGCATCTTTTTGACAATAACATTATTTTCATTCAACGAATCTATTAAGAGTGAAGATATAACTCAAAGGGGATATGTTCCTACAGAAGGTTTTGTTCCTAATGAAGAAACTGCAATAAAAATAGCAGAATCTATCTTGGTGCCGATATATGGAGAACAAGTTCTTAAAAAAAAACCTTTTATCGTTAAATTAGACGAGAACATTTGGTCTATAAAAGGAACTCTACCCAAAGGATATTTAGGAGGTGTCCCATACATAAAAATACAAAAAAGCGATTGTAAAATATTAATGGTAGGACATTCTAAATAAAATTTATTACCAAGGTATATAATGCACCCCAAATTTAGGACAATAAACATCCTATTATTAAGGTGTAATTAATAACCTTTCGCACCAGCTGTCTTTATTTATTGAAGACGGCTGGTGTTCTTAATTAGAATTAATTCAAATAATTATCATATAAAAAAATAATCTTATCGGATGTAATCAATAGTATGGTTATGTCTATAAATACGATAAACGCAACCGTTGTATCGAGAAGAAACTGCCCGGAGCGTCCCCTATTTATTATGTCTATGACAAAGCAGATCGATTGATTACTGCCAAACGAAATTATAAATCAAAAGCTGAAAACATACCCACCGGAATAGGTCTGGTAAATATAATCATGCAACCCTTCCTGATAACGGAAATAAATTGCATGATTTTTATACGCATATTTCAATTTTGTATGAAAAAGCATAGGCTGATCGCCCTGATTCCAATATCCTTCAAACCCTCTGATATCGGCATCTAAAAACATATTTTTAACTTGGGCTTTAAGGCCTCCTCCAAGCATCCAGGCATCATTTTGCCTGTGAATTAGGCTATTGGTCATATAACAATAAAAGCCACCCATAACAGCCAAACGAAGATTTAACCTTTCTTTTTCATTCGAAAACAGGTTCCGGCCTGCATGAATATCAAACCAATAATTCGCAGCATCCGTATATCGTGCATCCACCAGCATATTACCACTTCCCGTTTTTAGTCCGGCCGATAGTTCCGCATCCAACCATTTCTTACTTTTCAATAGTTGAAACATCGCAATTACCATGATATCGCCATGGACTTCAGAGCTGGGATCAGTACGGGATGCATTCCTCTCTATCCGGATAGCTTCCGATGTTTTATAATACTCAACCGGAATCCAACGAACATCCAGAGCAGCCACTCCTTTTCCGAACGGGACAAACAGTCGCCCGAAAATGTTTTGTGTTTCATCTCCATCTGCCTTATGATAATCATATCTGACTTCCAGCTCATATTTATCCCCTACTATTCCCGAACGCACCTCCGGAATAGGAAATGCATTCGCGCCAAAATATTTTGGAGTATAGATGAGCTTTTGCATCTGATCCCTCCAATCCTGGGCAAAACAAGTTAGTGAAAATATCAAAATAGAACAGATTAACAATATAGTTTTCATATCAATTATACCCCTCCGCAATTATGCGGTAATCATCCAACCTTCTTCCGGCCAGATTAAGTTCAACTGTCCTTTTTTCTTTTCCCAATAAATTCATATATCCTTCTGAAAAATAAGCAGGGAGCACAATCTCGCCTGATTTTTTATCCACTAAACTTAACTTGATTGCTGCGACTATCGATTGAGAAGGGTTAGTCAACTCAACTAAAACTTTCGACTTTCCGGATATTACTTTTACCTGAATATCTGTTTTAGGCAACTTGTTGATCTCCTGATAAGCGCTTTCACTGCCGTTGGTTTCCCAATAATCGTTAACCGACAATACACTACCCTGTTTGTCTTTCAACTCAAGGCGCACCAGATACAATGCCGGGAAAGTTTTAATATCAGCCGGGGTAAAACAAGGTGTAAGTGCATTCGCTCCGGCATCCAGCTTTGTTTTTGCAGTATAGAACGACTTCCCTTGCAGATCCACATAATTTACTGTTGCTGTCAATGATTTATAATCATTCAATGTAGAATTAATAATTACCACTTCATTACCTGGTAAGTTCTTTTGTATATGGACCGGTTCACAAGCCTTTTTAGCGCCAAAATAAGATCCGGGAGTTTCATAATCGTATGTGTAAGTCTGCCATATCATACTTGGCCATGCCGGGTGACTCATCCACATAATCAATCCGGAAGTATTGTTCCACATCTTGCTATTCCAGGATTCCAGAATATTACGCCAGGCATCGTAAGTTACAAATTGAGCTTTTCTGGAAAAATCTTCCATACCCGTTGGTTTTCCGTAACGATCCACAGCAGCCATAAAATCTTTGAAATTCTGGGAAGTATGATGTAAATCGTGATAGGCCCAAACATCGTTGATAGGCCACTGATCTTGAGGAGCTATAAATTTACGGATTGTATTAGCTGTAGGAATAGCAAAAGTACCTAGTTCTGTATTGAACCCTTTTGCATTTTGAGTATAGTATAATGACGGATCTTTGAAATATCCCCACGGACCACTTGTTCCCATATTCAAAAACCTTGATTGTCCATGGTAATGGCGCGTAGGATCTTCTTTTGCCATCATCTCGGATAACATCTGGCTAAGTCCTTCGGGAGCAAATCCTTCGTTACGGGGACACCATACCGCGATAGACGGATGGTTCCTGAATCGCTGTACCGCATCCTTTGCGTTATCCATAAACAACTGAAAATCATTCGGTTCAACAGTATCATCGGTCGTAATCCAGAAATCGTTCCAGACCATCAAACCATATTGATCACACAAAGAATAAAAGACTTCTTCTGTTGATTCCCCAGTCCAGTTCCTGATAATATTAAAATTAGCCTCCTGATGCAAACGGAAATAAGGTTCCAAACGTTCCCGGCTAACCCGTTTCATCCCGTCATCCATTCCCCAGTTGCCTCCGCGACAAAAGATACGGACTCCATTCACTTTAATTACTAAAAATGGTCCGATCGGATCATCAGCAGAAATTTCTTTTAATCCGGACAAGTCAGCATCAGGATTCAAAGTTGCCAATTGATTATCTTTTGTAAAAACAGCTCTGTCTTCATAATTGAAAACCGGTTTGCCCGGATTTTTAGTATTCACCGGACTATATTCATACCGGACATTTTTATTTCCCGAATTTTGAGCCATCAATTCGTATGACATTTCCCGGATTCCAAACCGGACTTTTTTCGTATCCGACAATGAGTTTGCACTTGATGTTTCCAATGTCAGATCGTACAATTCAGGTTTTCCGTAGCCATTAGGCCACCATAAGCGGGGATTACGGATATTAAGCTCTGTAAATTGTTGAGGATCAAAAATAATTATCGTCTCTTCTTTTGAATTTAAAGAATAGGGTTGTTGGACTGAAATATTTCCAATTTTAGCGGTTAAGACTCCCTGCACTGATTTTGATGAGGTATTTTTTACCGGAACCGAGATTTTAATCCGGGCGGAAGTAGTATCCGGAAGATCCAGGTCGGAAACAACCAGAGGATCTCCAATAAAGACCTCCCCTCCTATTTTCAGTTTAACATCCTGCCAGATTCCGGCATTTCGATCCCGTATCCCGGGAATCCAGTCCCAGCCGATCGAAGATATAAAGGTAGGTCCGTCGAGACTTAACATGCCCCCGTTCAAACCCTGTCCGGCAACCATCGATTGCTCATGAGGAATTCCAGGATTGACAGGTGGATAAATATGTACAGCAAGGATATTATCTTTTCCGTCGCGACGAATAAAATTTGTGATATCAAAATTTCCACGAATAAAAGCACCTTTTATATTTCCCAGTTTCTTTCCGTTGAGAAACACTTCTGCCATATAATTTATGCCTTCAAAAAGCAAATGGATCTGCTTACTCTGCTCTTGTCCTGTGAGAACAAAACTCTTTCTGTACCACCAGTCAATCCGACTTAAAGTATCAGGAATAAATAAATTATTCAGTCCAAAATATGGATCCGGATAAACTCCCTGATCGACAAGAGTCGTTAATACTGTACCTGGAACCGTTGCATTGTACCATTTATTGGTATTCAATGCCGGATCAAAAACCGATTTTCCCGATTCAAGCACTGAAGTTCCATCAATTAATTCCCAGCCATTATTGAGCAGACATTCTCCTTGTTGAACCGGAATTGATTGAGTAATCGACACTTTTTTAGGAACTCGTTGTGCCTGTTGAAAAGGGGCATTTCCTTTTGGCAACTCATTTGCAGGTTGCGGAGCCCTCAGACCTGTCCACAAATTAGTTAATTTTTGAGAATAAACTCCTGAGAAATAGATTGTTACGCAAAGTAATATCAAAAAAAGCTTTTTCATTCATCTCCCGTTTTAAATTCAAGAAACAAATATAGTCATTTTAGAAAAATAAATGCAATCACTTATTAAAGTCTTTTCATCTATGGTTAAAATTACCAGTTAAATGAGACATTCAGATAGACTGTATGGAAAGAATTATGCGTTAATAATTGAGTATCAAAATCTTTAACATATTTATAATTTGGTGCAATTTTCAATTGTTTTACAGGAAGATACTCTATACCGGCTATTAGCATTTCTCCGGTAAAACTGATCCACGATTTATCGTTCCTGTTATTCGAATTGATATTGTCATAACGACCGAATATATTCCATTTTTTATTGACCGGAAATGTCGTATAGACTGAAAAGCCGGAATAATTATTTCCTGTTTTCCATTTATTGTTTTCCTGATAGTTATATTCCGCACCTAAAGAAAAACAGTCGGTTTTATATCCGGCAAAAAGAGCCAATGTCCTTTGATCTTCATCTTGTCCTGACTGTTGGTAAATATCACTGTATGCCCTGAATATAAAATTTTTGAATGGTTGCAAAGTTAATCCTAAAGCATAGCGGTACTTATTATCCGTATTGAGATACCTGTATCCTTCTCCATTTGTAAAGCTAAAATCGGCAGACAGCCATGATATGAACTGATATTCCACAGTAATTCCCATATCTGCGCTAGGCCCCATTTTATATAAATCCTGAAATGATGGGGCTATATATCTATATCCCCAGAATTTTTCCTGCAAATTAAATTGATATAGGCTTGTCAGACCTCCATTAATGATAAAACCTTTATCTTTCCATGTCAACATAGCATTTTTCAGATAAACCTCCCTTTTTTGAGACACCAGATGTTCTTCTATCGGGCTTACTGCGGCATCGAGAATCGCCTTTCCCGACAATGTAGGACTCAGCTTAAACTGATATCCTAGGTAAGCCCGTGTCAATTCAAATCCTGAAATATCATTATTTGCCCCCAAACCGGCATGATAATTTGCAAAAACGGTAACAATAGGACTCCCGGTTATTGTAAATTCTTTTTCTGCATTCTCCTGTGCAACGGTATAATTGTTATAAAAAAATAAAGAAATAAGAAATAGAAAAATAAATTGCTTCGACATATTGATGAAATTATACAGCAAAGTAATTAGTTTTTTGTTAAAAAATTGTTTAATTATGAAAACATTTTGATTAATTGGCCAAATGAATGCTCGTTTGATAATTTTTTCTCAATAATTTGGTCATAAAATTATTTGATTAGTAATTCCGGACGGTATTCAAAATGCATCGTGTCATAATGATACCATTTCCCGCCCCAGATAAAACCGTGTTCCTCAAATATCTTTACAATTTCCTGTGGTATTTGATTTTTATATGACAAATCAACATTCTCATCATTGCATTTGCAATCCCATTGCCAGAAATTTGAAAATTTCACATTCAGATCGATGGCAATACCAAAGCTATGGGCGCTCAGGTTATTACTCCCCCTGACATTACGCCAATAAAAATCTCCGGAGAGTTTCAAATATTGTTTCCATGCCGGATGCTCATCTAAAATAACAGAAACCTCCTGCAGACGATCATAAACATGATTGGTTGTCGTAATCCTTATTTTTTGCCCGATTAATTTCGGGCACCAGATCAATTCTTTGAGATTTTTTTGTACTTCAGAAGGTGCATTCCCATACATTTTTTTGAAGAAATCTGTTTGCCTGATTCTTCCGGGATCTTGATTTTTGGAGATTCTACCGATTACTCCTTGTGGATAAACATAAGCAAACATATCCTTTATACTTGCGTTATTGATAAGCTCAGAATGAGTTTTCGAATCTTTATTATCACTAAAAATGAGTTTCGTACCATCTTTGAACAGGATATAATTATCACTGTATCCTTTTAGCTTTTCAGGATAAGCAAGCATTAACTTTCGTGCTTTATCCGGAATCTTTTCCTCCTGAGCATATATAGCGCCCGAACAAATTAAAAATACAACAAATAAGTATATTTTATTCATAATTCTAACAATTGAAATATTATCTTTTATTTGTCAGGGTTTTCATAAATGCTACGATACTAGCCTCTTCTTCCGAGCTTAGCTTCAGGTTTCCCAATTCTTCCTTATTCATTGTTGCAGGATACTCTGCCAAAGGATATTCATTCCCGGCATCCCTCACATTATAAAAATGGTCAACATCTTCCAAAGTCTTAAAATAGCCATTATGACCATAAGGAGCCGTTAATTCTACATTTCGCAAAGTGGGTACGCGGAATTTTCCATATTCACTAAGTAAATTTACGGTCTGACCTAAACCAATATCTATAGTATCCTTTCCGAGCTGGTTGTATTTTTTCGGAATATTATAAAACGGGTTAGCCGGATTAGCCGGAATACCCAGATTATCGTAAGTATGGTCTGTAAATAAAACCCGTCCTGCTTTCGGATCCGGCTCCAAGATATGACATTCGGCACACATTCCCTTATCTTTAAATAACTCCAAGCCTTTGGCCTCTTCGGCAGTAAGAGTATATTTACCTTCAAGATAATCGTCGTATTTGGAAGTAAAAGAATTAAATTCAACAGAACGTTCATAAGCTGCAATTGCATCGGCAAGCGCATTAAATATAGAATCAGAATCATTCATTTCTCCATAAACTTTCTCAAAGAGATGATAATACGTGGTTTTTTTTACTTTTTCCACAACCATCCGAGGATCCGTATTTGCCATCTCCAATGGATTTGTGAAAGGAAATTTTGCCTGCTCTTCAAGAAAATTAGCCCTCCCATCCCAAAACAAACCGCCGACGTATGTAGAATCGTCTGCTTTGAACGACAGAGGCGGAATATAAGCAGTGTAGGATGCAGTCATTGAATTACGATTAGAGAATAATCCCTTCACTGCACCTTCCGAAACTATGCGGTGATCTTTATCTGCAAATCCGTTCTCCGGAATATGACAAGTAGCACAGGATTGACCGGCTGGTTCCGAGAGCGATTCATCAAAAAACAAAAGTTTTCCGACTTGTTCTTTAGTAATGTTTAGTCCTTTTTTATTCGGAGAACAAGAGATCAACCATGTAAGAGCGATGAGGCAGATACACAACAGTATATATCCAAGAAGACATTTCAATTCTTGTTGGCTTAAGCTTTTCATAATCATAGTAGTTTTAGTGCGTACCCTACAAAGATAACATTATCTTTAGCCTCAACCAAACGTATCTTTACTATTTCAATAATTATCCCGTTCAAATTCATATACTTTTCCGGCTTCTGTCTGAATATCGTACTCATAAACTTTATACAATACAGGCATTTCCGGATTTATTTTTGCGGTAATCAACGGTTTCAGAATCGGAGCTGATGGAAAAAGAGGATTCGGATTTCCCCCGAAAGCCTCTTTCAAACCACTGCCATTCAATGGAATATAAGAACGGAGGCGTAAGTTTCCACCTAATTTAGATTTGATGCTTGCTGTTTTTAATTGACCGTCTTTCCAATTTACGGAAACCTCAAAGCCTCCACGAGCCAATAATCCCTGAACAGAACCCGACGACCATGCATCCGGAAGGGCAGGTAACAAGTGTACAGCCCCATCATGGCTCTGCATCAACATTTCAGCAACTCCGGCTGTATATCCGAAATTACCGTCGATCTGGAAAGGCGGATGCGCATCGAATAAATTAGGATAAGTACGGCTTGTAATCAGGTTAAATACAATTTTATAAGCATGATTACCATCCAATAATCGGGCCCAGAGATTCGTTTTCCAGCCGATAGACCAACCGGTAGCCTCATCACCTCTATAAATCAGTGATTTTTTAGCCGCCTGGAATAAGTTCGGATGACTATAAGGAGATATCTGGTTACTTGGATATAAACCATACAAATGAGAAACATGACGGTGTTGATCTTTTGGATCGTCGGCGTCTTCCAGCCATTCCTGTAATTGATTGTATTGTCCGATCTGCATCGGAGGAAGCTTATCGAGCATATCCTTCAATTGTTGGGAGTAAGCTTTATCTCCACCCAGGATATTATTGGCCTGCATTGTATTCAACAAGAGATCAAATACAATCTGATTATCCATCGTACAACCGGCAACAATAGACGAAGATTTCTTGCCATCCTCCCCTTTCGGTCCGTGTTCCGGTGAAACCGAAGGACAGACTACCATCCATTTATATTTCGGATGTTCGACCAGGAAATCCAGAAAGAAATCGGCAGAACCTTTCATTACCGGATAATATTCTTTCAGAAAATCTTTATCACCGGTATATAAATAATGTTGCCAGAGGTGTTGACAAAGCCAGGCCCCACCTGTTGGCCACGTGCCATAAAAAGCGCCATCCACCACACCGGTACTTCTCCAGATATCCGTATTGTGATGCAGAACCCAACCTCTACAGCCATACATATCTTTCGCTGTTTTCTGTCCGGATACAGATAACTCTTTCAACATTTGAAAAAGCGGCCCTGTCGTTTCCTGCATATTAGTAACATCTGCCGGCCAATAATTCATTTCCGTATTGATATTCACTGTATATTTTCCATCCCACGGGGCCAATGGCTTATTGTTCCATATTCCCTGTAAATTAGCAGGTTGTCCTCCAGGCTGGGAACTGGATATCAGCAGATAGCGACCATAATTGAATAATAATGCGGCCAGAGAAGGATCATTATCTGTTGCAAATGATTTCAGGCGAAGATTTGTTTCATTCTTATACCCATGTGTCTGACCCAAATCCAGTTTCACCCGATTGTACTGCGACTGATAATAAGCAATATTATCAGATAATATTTTGTTATAGTCCTTTTTCAAGGCTGCGCTCATGTAGTTTGAAGCGCGTGTATGTTCATTTCCGTTTACGGTCGTATAATCAGTAAAGTTAGTAGCGGCTGAAATATAGATAATTGCGGAAGTGGCTCCTGAAACAGAGATATTATCATTGTTGGTCTGCACTTTCCCATCGATTGTTTTTATCAACACCTGATTTTCAAATTTAATGACCCCTTTTATTCCCTCATGATCGGCACCCTGACCAATCAGCAATAATTTAGGTCCATCTTTTTTCACTGAAAAATTTTTCATCGGAGAATTATAAGCAGCAGTGAAGTTCAGCGCGTTTTTTTCACTTGCTGTAATTTTCATAATAATGACATTATCCGGAAAAGACGCAAATGTTTCACGGACAAACGTTACATTTCCTACTTTATATTTTGTTATTGACAAGGCTTTAGAAATATCCAGGTCTCGATAAAAACCGGAAAAGGTTTCATGTCCCGGAAATGACAAGAATAAACTTCCGATAGTTTGGTACGGCATTCCACTTTGTGGCGTTCGAAACTCTTTGTCGATCAGAACCTGAGCTTCCATATTTTTCCCTTCGAAAATAAGTTTTCTTGCGATGGGTAAGGCCGTTAATGCTGCCGGATTATCGTTACGATGGGGACTACCACCCCAGACGGTCTCTTCGTTCAGCTGAATTTCTTCTTTCGCAGGTATTCCATAGACCATTGCACCCAGACGACCATTCCCGATCGGGAGTGCTTCCGTCCATTCTGTTGCGGGTTGAGAATACCAAAGTTTGCTATCCTGAGCTAAAATTGAACTTTGTAAAGTCAGCACATATACTATAGCAATAACTATCTTCTTCATTTTATTTATTTCGCTTTATGTGGTTTAAATCGTTTAGCATGCCTTCACAGCATAAATCTTATTTCTGAATATAATTACTTATTAAAAAGTTGTCTCATAATAGATCTTAATATTTCTCCACGAAATTCACCTCCTAACAAAAGAATTTCTCCATCAGAACTTAATATAACAATATATGGTACTCCTACAATTAGGAACGATGTTTTAATTATAGATTTATCTTCGTTATAATTACACAATTGAGGCCATGGCATATTTAATCGTTTTACGGCATTTAACCATGGATTTTTATTATCATCCAATGAAATTGAGATTATTTCTAAACCTTTGCTATTGTATTCGTTATAAATCTCCTTTATATTAGGAATCTCTGCTATACATGGTCCACACCAAGAAGCCCAAAAATCAAGTAAGATGTATTTAGATTTCCCAAAGTAATCTGATAATTTTTTCATTTCTCCACTTGGAGTGTAAAACAAAAAATCTTTAGATACTGTACCTAGCAGCTGATTTCTTTTTTTATTTTTTTCATCCTCTTTCTTGCGTCCTTCAATTACTGCTAAGACTTCAGGATCTGATTGAATTTGCTCATCTGCAACAGAATACACATCCAACAACTCTTCTCCTGATATGCCCCACAAATTTCTCTTGAATAACTCTTTTCCTAAATTATTCCGAATGTTTTTTTTGAGAAATTTGACATAATAAGTGAGTCTATCTACCTTCATTGCTTCAAACTCTTTCTCCAACTCAGGGTCAGATCTTTCTGCTAATACCGTTGCTTCAACTTTCTGTTTCAAATCCTGATATTTTTTTAATTGATCAAAATAACTTTGATACTCATCATTCAATGGAGTGCCCCCAATTCTACAAAAATCATCGAGAAAAACGGAAATATTCCCGGGTTCCAGCATCAACTCTAAGGATGTTACTTTGTCGGGATGATTGCCTGCAGTTAATATAGAAAGTTGATCAGTAAGAGAATATCCTTCAAAATGGAAAGTTTGATTCGTCACGATAGCTGTATCAACTGAGTTAATTTTTTTATCCTTAAAGGTAAAAAGCATCACCTGACGACCTTCAAATTCAGCAGAAGATTTTCCTTCTATTTTATACATTTGCTGTCCTGATAAATTCTCAGTTAGCAACAACAATATAATTATTACACCAGCTATAGTTCTCATTATCATTTCTCCTCTTTATTTGTTATGCAAATCATGATGCCATAACGAGCTTTTTCTCCATAATAGAAAATAGCAGCCCTTAGATCTTCTATCTTTGAACACAATATTTCTTTATTTTCAAATTTCTTAGTTACCTCCATAAAATCAATTACTTTGTCATCTAATAACGAAAGCATAATTACTTTGGACTTACTTTGAAGAACATTGGTCGAATCGTTTTTTTGCACAGTAATTTGATCATCTTTCTTTTCATTTTGAGAAAAAGACTTAAAAACAGAAAAACTTAAAACTAAAAATAGTAAAATTATTTTTTTCACACTGTTATTTATTTAGAATATCATTGAAAATGAGTCACATATAATTTTATTGTATATTAATTTCTATTCTTTTGGAAATAGTTATTCATAAACAGGAACTGATACTTCACTGCATTTTTCCAATAATTCCAGTCATGCCCACCAGGACGTGAAATAAAATCGTGAGGAATATTATTATACAGCAATTTTTCATGCAACTGACAGTTCACTTTATAGAAAAAGTCTTCCGAACCACAATCAATGATCAGAGCCAAAGAATTAGGAGTTAATAAATGCACCATATTGATGACCGTATTTTTTTCCCAGATTTCCGGATTAGAGGCATAAGTTCCCAAACGTTTGGCCATATCCCAATTATTCGGAAAAGGACGAATATCCACCCCTCCGCTCATACTTCCTGCTGTACCAAAAACATCCTGATGACGGAATGCCAGATATAAAGCTCCATGGCCACCCATACTCAAACCGGTTATACCACGACCCTTAGGTGAGGCTATCGTCCGGTACTTACCATCAACAAATTGAACCAATTCTTTGGAGACATAAGTTTCATATTGGAAATTTTTATCGACAGGACTATCATAATACCAACTGCCAATACCTCCGTCAGGGCATACAATAATCAAATTATAAAGATCTGCAAGTTGTTCTGTCCCTTTACCTTTTACCGGCCAAGCACCCACAGAGCTATCACCATATCCATGCAATAAATAAATTACAGGCAGCACTTCTTTCGATTCTGAATAATTATCCGGAACGGTGATCACGGCCTTAATTTCTTTCTGCATAATATTGCTATAAGTTGCAACAGTATCTGTTTTTGCAGCATAACTGCTACTAAGGGAGACGAGGAAAAATAAGGGTATAATAAGCCCTTTCCCAAATACGTTCGGGCCTTTCTTGTATTTATCGTTCAACATAATCAATTATAAAAATTTGAGAATTATATACTTAATTCGCCAAAGATAATACAATTTCAGTTTATTTAAACATCACCGCTAATCCAAAGACCAAACGATTCAAATTCTCCTTACTATCCCAACAATTATAATATTCTTGCGAATCATAAGTATAACTTTGTAGTGCCTTGGATTTAAATTCCTGATATCGGTATCCGGAACTGATCAATAAATCGGCATTATTACTTAACTCGACTTTCACTCCTATCTCCGAAATGCTATGAAAAATATTTTTACTCGGAATTTCTCTGAGGCCAATAAATAATATACCTCGATTCATGCAAACGGAGAAACAATGTGTTAATTTTTCCTAAAGCCACTCAAAACAGAAAAACTATTGTTAACTTTAAAATTTTATAACACCTATAATTAATAATACAAACTACTGGAATATGCAATCTACGCATCCAAAATTCATTTCATATTTTCTCAAAATATTTTTAACAATAACTATCTGTTTTTCAATCGTTTCTACATCAAATGCTCAGGAGCAATGGAAATGGTTCAATCCGGTAAAAGCAGATTTTAAAGTTATTCAGAACCAGGGATGGAGTGATGAAATAGGGAATACATACACCCGGTTTCCGGAGAGAGCCAAAGAATTGCTTCGACCTGCAGTTTGGAACTTATCCCAAAATTCAGCCGGGTTAGGTATTTATTTTTATAGCAATGCTCAGGAGATCATAATCCGTTACCATGTGAAAGACAGGTTGAACATGCCTCACATGCAATCGACAGGGGTATCCGGAATTGATTTGTATAGTATAAACAGTGATGGTATCTGGAATTTTAATTTCGGGAAATATGCTTTTGACGACACGATTTCTTATCATTATCAAAATATTCCCAAAGATAAATATCATCAATTTGGGTACGAATACCGATTGTTTTTGCCATTGTATAACCGTGTAGAATGGATGGAAATAGGTGTACCGGATTCTGCTTCATTTGAGTTCATACCATTGTTGCAAGATAAACCGATTGTTCTGTATGGTACATCTATAGCTCAAGGGGCTTGTGCATCCCGACCGGCTATGGCCTGGACAAATATCCTACAACGATCTATGAATCATCCTCTTATAAACCTTGGATTCTCCGGCAACGGACAACTAGAAGACCCTGTACTTGACTTAATGAATGAAATTGACGCCCGGATTTATATCCTGGATTGTTATCCGAATCTCTCACAAAAAAGTGAAGATGAGATTTCTCAATTGACTATCAACGCTGTAAAGAAACTCAGGTCAAAAAGTACGACCCCCATATTAATAATTGGGCACTCCGGTTATTCAAATACAGAAACCAATACTGTTTACAAGAGCTTTCTGGAAAAAAACGACCGAATTCCTGAGAAAATATATAAAACCCTGATTTCTGAAGGCATCAAAGATTTGTATTTTCTCTCGCGCAAAGAGCTTAATCTATCTCCGGAAGCCTGGGTGGACTATGTGCACTTCTCTGATTTGGGAATGACTCAACAAGCTGCTGCTGTAGAAAAGAAAGTACGTGAAATCCTGAAAGAACCGAAAGGGAATATTATTACGACGAATCAAAAATCCGTGAACTAAGTACGTTACTTCTCAGCTACAATCCAAACCAAATCTCCAAGTTCTAAAACCGTAGAAATATCCGGATTCATTATGGATTCTCCTTCCCGCTCTATTCCGATTATCAAGCAGTTATATTTCATTCCTATTTCAGAATCACGAATACTCATACCCATATACGGGAAATGTTCGTCGATAGTAAAGGATTGCAAGTCAACTTCTTTATTTGCTGTTGGCAGAATATCCGGATTATTTTTTATTTCAATCTTTT
>JAVBUX010000171.1:0-19497 GCA_031554915.1 Bacteroidales bacterium
ATCAGATAAAATGTAAAAATTACATTAACTACTAATATACAGCGTTTTATTAAATTGTTAAAAATAGAAGAAAATAGAAAAAACAGGGGGTCTTACGACTCATAATCAGGGAGTCCTTGGTTCAAGCCCAAGTGGGACCACACAATGAGTTTTTAAGCAGTTGATTTTTAGTAAATTAGCTGCTTTTTGTTTTTAAATGCATACAGATTTCCATACAAATTTAGGATCAGCGTTAAAACTTGAGGGATTTTGGATTAGGCATATAATTTACTCAATCTAAACAAGAAGAACGCTTTTCCTGCACCCCTCTAAACACTCGTCTAAACGCTTTAATCTTGGCATTGAAAAGATTCAGCCGCCGCATTCGTGGATCGTTTATCAAAGAAGTTAATAATATTCTGATAGTGTGATTGTATGGTTCTGGCAATCGTTCCAAAAGATAAGAATCCTGATCCTTTTTCTGCGTTTTCGGGGGAGTTGGTTTAAAAGAAAAAAGTCTCGATTTCGTTGAAAATCAAGACTTTGCTTCGTTTTGTTCTATTTTTCTGTGATCCACCTGGTGATTTGCCTGGGGCTCTGCACCCCCTTTTACCAATCTGAATCACAGCATATTAAAAAATCGACTTGTATTAAGTCCCACGATTTTACCCACAATCAATCAGCACTATTTTACAGTAGATTGCATGACAACTGAAAAGGATTAGACCAAGTTAGAATAAATATCCTAATCTACACATCAAATCCGCCCAAAAAGCGACGACCTTTTTCTGTAGTAATATATCGTTGGTCACGAGAATTGGGCTTATCTTTTATGGTTTGCTCTATAAATCCCTCCTGACGCAAAGGCTGCAAATAAAGTTCCCGCAATTTATCACGGCTATTGAAACCGATAATTTCCATTATATCATCCCTCTTTTGCGGATTTAGGCAAAGCAATAACAATCTGAATATAGTCAACGTCCTTTTATCAAAGAGCTTGACCCCTTTTTCACTCCAACTTGACCCCTTTTTAAAATCATCAAATTGTAATTCTTTATTTATCAGCAATCTAAGATTTTTCGACTTGACCCCTTTTTCGCTCCAACTTGACCCCTTCTTGAAAAAGAATTCATCTGAGCTGGTAATTTCAGCATATTTAGGAGAAAGTTCCAACGCTTCGATTGCTTCAACTGTTTCCGTGTCGAGTTTCGATTTATCCAACCCAACCAGTTCGATAAATATATCAGCTTTTTCTTCGCCTAAAACCGAGCCAATAAGCGGAATAATGGTTTTGAATTGGTCATCTTCGATAAACAATGGCTTTGCTCCGGGTACATATGTATTGAGATACTTGTACACATTCCTCACGCCTGATCCGATTTCATCTGCCCAACGAAATTCTGAAAAGAACTTGCGTATATTCGGATTCTTTGCATACGGATTAAATGCATCCAACGACAAAATTCCTCTAAACAATGGTTTATTGGGATTGGTAATTTCAACCCGATTGCTGTAAATAACAATCTGTGTTGGGAAAGCGCTGGTATATTCACGGTGTACAATGCTGTTGGCTGTCACTTCACGGAATATCAGTTCCCGTAAGTCCATGCGTTGGTCTCCTTCCAAATAGAATTTATCCGGCAAGTATGCCCGGGTAGTGAAGAATTCCATTACCTGCAAATAGGTATCGATTAAGTTGGTTCGCAAAATCAACTTGTCATCGTATCGGTCAAGGTCTTTGATTCGAACCAATACATCATATTTATAAGCCGGAAGAATATTTTGAATAGTCAAATCTTTGCCAAAAACAAGAGCCGCAGCCAGCGTCATGCCTTCCTCTCCTGTACGTTCGTCTCGACGGTAAAAACCGCAAGAACGGAGAATATCCATATTGCTTGCTGTCAGCCACGGGTGACGGACATTCACGGCACGGACAAAAGCACGTGTTTTATCGAACAGGCTTTCATCCAAACCATCCATTGAAAGGTAAGGAAAAATTTCATTTTCAGTAAAATGGCTCCGTTTACGAAAATAAAGTTCCGAAATCCGGGCATCGTCTTCAATCCGGATATCGCTGTCGTTTTCCCGATCAAAAATAACACCTGCATGGGTATGAATTTGTGAGCTTACCGGAATTTTGACACATAACACAACCTTTCCGTTGTCATTCAACTGATAAATCGGGAAATTAACAGGAGGATGAACAACATCTTTGTTATTCAGCGAGGTAACAATATCCTTTTTTATCTGTTCAACAGCATCCGGCTCAATACCGATAACCGTTCCTTTATCGTTTGCGCCTAACACAATAATACCGCCTTCCCGGTTTAGAAACGACACAACGGTATCGTAAAAGGTAGCCGGAACTTTGTTCGTTGCTTCCTTAAACTCGGTGTGGGTATCTTCGCCACGGGAAAGAATTTTATGTAAGTCGTCGATAGTCATAAATATACAATATTGAGTACAAAGGTAAAAAAAGGCATGTTACTGCTTTCCTTGTATCCGTTTTATTTCTTGGTCAAAATCAGAAATGTAATTTTCGTCTTGAATTTTTCTAAAAACTTCATATTCCTGCTCTGCTTTTAGCTTTGCTTCTAAAGCCGTGATTTTTCCGGCATCTTGCAAAATGGGATACTGCGAAAGTTCTAAAAATTGATTCAAAAATGTGCCCCATTCTTGCATACCGGTTGTAATACCCCGATTGGCTCTGTTTTCTGCTAAATCCAAATAGGCAGAAACAATGCGGTTCAATTCTTTGATATGCGCCTCGTTCAAATAATTTTTGGCACTGGTTACATCCGATTTTAGGATTTTTCCATCCGGAGCTTGTTTCCAGTTTGTCAATCCCATGTATAGATTTGTGGCATCGGCCGAAGCATAGATGATTTCAGCGGCTGTTTTTCCGGTAATCGCCCAATGCAATTTGGTCTGTACACTGGCAAAGAAATCTTTTGTGGCAGGCGAATTTTTATCATAATCCGTGGATAAAGCATAAATATCGGTAATTTTTTGATAAAAACGGCGTTCGCTTGCACGGATTTCGCGAATACGTTCCAACAATTCATCAAAATAATCTTTACCAAAACTCTTGCCTTGTTTCAGGCGTTCGTCGTCCATCACAAAACCTTTGACAATAAACTCTTTCAGAGTCTGTGTCGCCCAAATACGAAATTGTGTTGCCTGATAACTATTTACGCGGTATCCTACGGCAATGATGACATCCAAATTATAGAAATCCAATTCGCGAGAAACTTCCCGAGAACCTTCTTTTTGAACTATCCGGATTTTCCGGATAGTTGTTTCGTTTTGTAGTTCACCATTTTGATAGATATTTTTCAAATGTTCGTTTATGGTACGAACATCTACTCCAAACAATTCTGCCATACGTTTTTGGGTAAGCCAAAAACTACCGTCTTCGTATTGCACCTGAATGCTTACCTGACCATTCGGTGTTGTGTAGAATATTAAATTGGATTCTGACATAATTCTATTTTTTGTGAATCGCAAGTATAAATTATTTAGATTGAAACTACAAATAAATTTTTAACGTTCTTCTTCCCAATTTGAATTCAGGGCAGAGACCTTCGGGCTGAAAGATTATTTGTTTGAAATCCATGGAGGAATTTTATTTTTGCAAAAATAGTGAAATAAGATAATTCGACAGTTAAATATCTCGTTTAAACCAAAACAGTATAAGAGTTTTTCTTAATGCAGACTAAAGATCAACCTATTCATTATTTTGGACGTTATTTCGCTTTTTAATCAAGATATTTGTTATTACTCTTGTTCAGGATTGTATTTATTTGAGAATGATCAAAGCCAACAAAATGTAAAACACAACATATAAGTATTTTACGAAGTTTTTTAGTGAGTAGGTATAATTCGTATCCTTCTAAGGTTTTAGGCTTCTTTGATTTATTCATAAAGTGTGAATAATAATTTCTTGAATCAGTGACCTCCCTAATAATGATTAAATCTTCTTTTAGCTTATTAATAATACTAAATTCATTTATTATTTTTGACAACATGGTAGTTAAAGATTCTTCCTTCCGAAATCTTGTACAAAAACCTTCTAATGCGTATATGACAATCAAAAAATCAATACTTCCAAACGATTTTTTATCTTTGATACTTTCTATTAAATGAGATCTTATTGGAGCAATATTCTTCGAATCGGTGTACCATTTCTGAATAATCGTTGAATATTGAGAACTAATACTGGAATAGTTAAATAAAAAATCATTTGATTTAACCCTATTTCTCTTTTTCGTAGTATCTTGAATATAAATAACTTCAATTGAACGATGTATCTTTTTCCCATTTCTTATTTCTTGAAAAATATTCAGGTCATTTATAATTATTTTTGAACACTCAACGGACTGTAATGTCGCTAAAGATAAAAATTGTTCGTACATGAATATATCAGACAGAAATTCTTTGATGCTTGAATCCTTATTCTTTTTTATCTCAATATATGTGTATTGCTCAAATTCGGGATGTAGAAAATGTTCCGTACCATCAAAAGAAACTGATTTTCTTAATGAGATGAGAGTATGATCTTCAATATTTGTTGCATTGATAATTGTTTCCCTTATTTCTTTCTCCGAAAAAGAAATAGAATAAGTTTTATCATTTGTACCTTCTTCAAATGCAATTGTATTGTGCAAAGCTCCCGGATAACACCAATGTGTTAGTTCCGGTATTTGGACGGATGCTTGATAGGCACAAGTTTCATCCAAATCTTTGATATGCTTTCCTAATATGATATACTGACAAGAATATCTTACAATCGGGAAAGGGCAACTTAAGTTTAGACTTCCAGCTGGATGACAATTGATGAGTGTAACTTCTTTTGAATCTGAAGTTGTTCCTTGAATTGTATGTTCTTTTTGCTTGTCAAAAAATGCAGAGAGTGCATCTATTTCCGAATTAAATGTTCCGATTAGTTCTAATGTAATACGTTCGTACGGTATATAAGTTAATATACCGGCAACTTTCTGTTCCGGGTTACTTGGCAAAAACCAGTATCCTTTATATTCAAACGTTTCTTTCATTATCTTGTAAAGTTGAATAGTTCATATTTATGCGTAAATTTACGTATAATTCTCTCCAAACTCAAAAACCTATCGTATTTTTCAATACTTTTGCAATAAAAGAGCAGAAATATAGATATTTGTAAAATAACTTAGCATTTCAGCTATCCTTGCTCTCAAGGCATAGTTTAGCCTGCACTTCTTTTATAATAATAAATGACTGATTTATGACAACTTACAATCTCGTAAGCGAGGAAACCCTACAAAGTAAAGTAGAACGGCATGAAAGCCTTGAGAACAGACTTTCTGTATCCTTTAAGAATATGTCCTTTAGAGAAAAGAAACTTGGCTGTCTTACTATATTTTACGAGTTACATTCTATTGGAAGCAGCAAATTACCACAAGATATAACAGTAAAGATAGTGGTTTACAACAAAAAGGACGAAATAATGGCTGTTAAGGAACATATTTTTAGAGAGAGCTCTTTTTACGAATTTGATATAGTAGAGACCAATATATATGCGGTTGAATCAAAGAATATTCCACAAATAGGGAAAATTAAAATATTTCCTACTCCATGTCAATAACAAGCATGTTTAATGCCTTAAAAATATAGAATTAGCCTTGTGAAAGATCTGAGCCAACAACTAAATGACTCTCATGCTCTCATTGAGAGTATGATGTCTCAAGAGAATATTTTGAAAAATGAACGAGACTCATTGCTTCGTAAATATGGGCATATAATTGATATTGAGGCTGAGAAAGAAAAAATCAAAGAAGAATATAGACTCTTTAAAAAGGATTGTCAAGACCAGATAGATAAGCTCAAATACGAATTTAAGGTGTTGGACGATAACTATAAGCTATCTCTTAATGTTTTCACCGATTTGAAAAAAGAGATAGAGCTATATGAGTCGAAGTCTGAGCTACTCAATTATGGACTATACGAGCCAATTTATAATTACAACTCAACTGAAAGGTATAAGGAGGAAATAAAGGCTGCTATCGAAGAACAAAAGAGACTCATAAATGATGATAATGCCATTATTTATACTATAAATTGGACTTTGAATGGTAGTGAGGCGCAAGGACGTAGGTTGCAAAAGAGGTCTTCTCAATTATTACTTCGTGCATTTAATGGGGAATGTGATGCTTTTATCGCTAAAGTGAGATGGAATAATGTAATTGTATGTAATGAACGGATTAAAAGTAGTTTCACAAGATTGAATAAACTTCAGGAGGCAAATGGGCTTAAAATATCCGAAAAATATTTGGAGTTAAAAATTAAGGAGTTAAATCTTGAATATGAGTACGACCTAAAAAAACACCAAGAAAAGGAGAAAGAAAGGGAGATACGCGAGGAACAGAGAGAAGAGGAAAAAGCTCTTCGTGAGATTGAAAGGGAAAGGCAAAAAGCTGAAAAAGAGGAGCAATACTACCTTAAAGCACTAAACAAAGTTCAGAAAGAAATTGAAACGGCTACTGGCGTTCGTTATGAGCAATTAATGGACAAGATTCATTATTTGGAAGATGAATTAAAAGAAGTTCAAGAAAATAAGGAACGGGCTATTTCGATGGCTCAACAAACAAGAAGAGGATACGTGTACATTATATCAAATATCGGATCTTTTGGAGAAAATATTTATAAGATTGGTATGACAAGGCGATTGGATCCAGTTGATAGAATCAGGGAGCTAAGTAACGCTTCGGTACCATTCAGATATGACATTCATGCGATGATCTTCGCTGAGGATGCACCCACTCTTGAATCCATGCTACATAACATCTTTGACAATAAAAAAGTTAATGCTATTAATGGCCGAAAAGAATTTTTTAATGTATCTATTGATGATATTGAGAAGGCTGTTTTAGAAAACGGTTTTCAGGTAGAGTTTATCAAACATCCAGAAGCCAGAGACTACCGAGAAACTGTAATGATTAGAGACACCTATATTAAAGTCAATTCGACCGACCAACAAGTTGAAGAACTAATGAAATACCCAAACTCATTATTCAATTACGAAGAATATCTTGAAACAGATGATTAAGCTATCAAATATCATATTGATCTTAAACCCAATAAAATAGTCGCCTCATTTCTGAAAACATACATTAATTATGACAGAAAATAAAAGCAAAACATACCCCTGTTCTCCTGATTTTGAGAAAATTATAATGCTAAATAACTTTGAGAAGAATATTAACACGGGGGATTTCTTGCCAACTATCACTGGCGTGAAAAACGAACATATCATTAAAAAAACAAGAAGTGTAATTGGAGAATTAATCTGGGTTATCTCTCGAATAGACGATGATGAGGGATTTTCTCGAATAAATTGCGACCAGGAAATTATAAAGACCAAATTAAATCAGTTATCAGAATATTTGGAACTTTGCATTGAGGCTTTTTTGGTAGGGGAAATAGCGAAGTGCCATGAATCAATAAACAAGCTGATATATGAATATCTTACTCCCATTCGCACTGTGATGATTCCTGAAAAACAATCATTTTACCGAATGAGACCCAAAAAAAATACTAGCGGGCACAACCTGACATATAAAGAAATGTTTCATATTCCATTTGATATGATTGAGCGGGTTTCAAACCAAAGATATAGTATATCAGGTTATCCAGTCTTATATTTAGGTTCTAATTTACAATTATGTTGGAATGAAATTGGCAACCCAAATCTTTCAGAATGTTTTGTATCATATTTCACCAACACGATGCCCCTCAAATTATTGGATATGACATTCCCAAGTGAGGTGAAAAACGAAAACGATATTTTATGGATTGCATTGATTTTGGCAACAAGTATTCCTAAAACAACTGACGATGGCTCATTTGTTCCAGAATATATAATTTCGCAAAGTATTTTGCACAGTCTTATAAAGCGAGACGCAAATGAGGGTTTAAATGGTATAGTATATACAAGTTCAAAGTATTATATCAAAAAGGAATCGTTTGCAAAATATCAAGATTCATTCAATTACGCTTTCCCTACTATAAATAAAAACTATCGTATAAGTGGGTATTGCGAAGATTTGTTGGAAATGTTTCAAAATACAAAGGGAGTTCCATTGGCAATTAATGATGTATTCACAGAAACGGAGGAAAAGCTAAAGAAATTAACCTTCCCTGATAGATATTCAGGAATAGATAAGTTAATATGTAAAGATCGCACTTTGTTAGATAGAAATCCATTTATGTAAATCAAATTTTTCCAGCTTGATCCCTATTAAGTTCAACTATGTAGTTGTGCAATTTTTTATGGATAATCCTCATTTTTCTTCTTTATTCAATGGTTCGGCGACTTAGGAGCAGAACTTCCCCGAAGGGGCAAGTGGTCTTGGTTTAACCAAGACACAACTTGCTCTTTTCAGACGAAAAGAAAATTTACCTTGAAAATATTATATTCTGATACTTTTAAATCAGTTGATTTGTATGTCAGTTGACAAATTAAAGAATGGACTTATTAAGAAAAATATCTATCAATCGGGCAATTAAAAAATCAAAATATTATTCAATCTATTGATTGGTCAATTAAAAAATGGTCAGATGTGGAAACGATAAATCCGTCAAAACACAGAAAAGGGCGGGGCTGAATAATTTATTCTTTTATCATTTTGTAAACACCCCGCTTATGAAAAGAAAGAATAAAGCAATCCTTCCCCGAAATTTACGCTTTCGAGGAAGGAGAAGGGAAGAAATTTTGAGGGAACCCTTAGGCTTGGGATTGCTGTTTCTTTCTTGGAATATACCTTTGTGAGCAAAATGAAATAAGAAATTTATAAAATTATAACCTACTGGCTATAAAAAACAACTTATGCCAAAAATAAATCTTTCACTTTTTGCATATCCCGTAATATGCTTGTATCCAGCACCCGGGCATAATGTTTGGTAATACTCGTATCAGAATGACCCAGCATTTTGGCAACGTTTTCCATGCTTACTCCGTTAGCTAAACAGACAGATGTAGCGTATGAGTGGCGTGCTACATGGGTGCTTAATTTCTTATTAATCAAACATATATCGGATATTTCTTTCAAATATGAATTCATGCGCTGATTGCTCGGAACAGGAAATAATCTACCTTTCTTAATACATTCAGGATGGTTCCGATATTTGTCAATTAACTTGATTGGCAATGGCAGTAATGGAATATTACACATATTCTTTGTCTTTTGGCGGGCTTTCCGAATCCACATTTCACCGTTCTTTCCTTTGACAAGATGTTCTTCAGATAATTGCTGTACATCGCTGAACGCCAATCCGGTAAAAATACAAAAACAGAAAATATCCTTGACTTGCTCAACTCGTGTTATGGTAATCTCTTTGGCAACGATTGTCTGTATTTCTTCCATTGTCAAAAATTCAGGGTCTGTTTCTTCGTGTTTGAATTTCATTCCGACAAATGGGCTTTTCTTTATCCAGTCGTTTTCCAATGCAATACGAATCATCTTCTTGATATTTTTCAACCGGGTAACAGCTGCATTTTGGGCGCATTTCTTTTCCACTTTCAAGAATACGTCAAAATCCTGAATAAAGGCAGGGGTAATTTCATTCAGCTGAATATCTGAAATTTTATACTTCTTCTGCATAAATTCCGACAAATACTTGGCTGTTGTTTCGTAGCGTTGGACGGTCTTAGCTACAAAATCTTTTCCGATAAGTTGCTTGCATTGTGAATTATGTTCCGAAAAAAGTTGTAGTAATGTTTTCCGGCTTTCGTCATTCCCGCAGTAGATGTTTTTGATTCGGTCGGCGGTAATGCTCTTCCCGCTTTCTTCCAGTTCCCGGTAGATTTGATACAGTCTTGCCCGGATGGATTCAATGTAGCGGTTTATTTCTTCGATAATGCGTCCTTTACCTTTGGCACACTCTTTCGCCTGATTCCACTGTTCAACCGGGATACTGCGTTTTATCAAAACATCGCACATTCTGCGGTCAACCGTGATGCGCATACAAATTGGGGCCTCCCCGTTCTTCAACAATTTGCCTTTCCGCAAAAAGAACAGAATTTTAAACGTTTTCCTTACCATTTTACATAGAATTTTAATGAAACAAAGTTATTAACTTCCTTTCAGAATCATGCTATGCAAATTACTGCTAATTAGTGAATTAAAACCAATTTAGTGGGACTTTTCGAGCGGAATCCAAAGTCCCACGATTGAGCCATGGAAAACCTGCATTGATCTGCTCTTTTTAACACTTCGATTTAAAACAAAAAGCCCTAAAACTCATTGAATTTCAGGGACTTTCTTCGATTTTCTTATTTTCTTGGTGATCCACCTGGGGCTCGAACCCAGGACCCCATCCTTAAAAGGGATGTGCTCTACCTGCTGAGCTAGTGAATCTCCCTATTTGCTTTTCAAAAGCGAGTGCAAAGGTAGCGAATAAAATTTAATGAACAAATAAAATTGTAAAATATTTTACTTTTTTTGTGTTTTTGCTTATAAAGATCTAATTTTGTGTAGTTTAATTTTTTATTATGATTGCTTCATTTAAAAGAAATTTAGCCCTTTTATTGCTTTTTTTACTTTTTTCCTTGTTGCAAATCCATGCACAAGGGACTGAAATAAGCTCTTTCATTAAAGCTTCAAATTTAAAACATGCTGGCATAGGTATTAAAGTCGTTGAAATTTCATCCGGAAAAACGATTTATTCTTATAATGAACAAATGTCTTTTTGTCCGGCATCCTGCATGAAGTTGGTCTCTTCGGCGGCGGCATTGGAACTGCTTGGACCTGACCATACCTATCAAACACTTCTTTTTACAGATGGAGGTGTTAATGCGCAGGGTGTATTGCAGGGAAATATTTACATAAAAGGAGTAGGAGATCCCACTTTGGGCTCTGAGTTTATCGATAATAATCCTCAGGCCTTTTTAGGGCAATGGATTGCCGATATTCGTAAAGCCGGCATTAAGTCAATCAATGGAAAGGTAATGTCCTTAGATGGATTATTTGGCTATGAAGGAGTATCTTCTTGGTGGCTTTGGGCTGACATGGGTAATTACTATGCTTCCGGAATCTATGGGATCAGTGTATTTGATAATATCTATCGGTTGAATCTTAAATCAGGAGTTGCAGGGAGCTCTCCCGAGATACTCGGTTGGGAACCTTCCTCCGTTGAATTGAAATTTGAGAATAATCTGAAAGCAGCAGTAAACAATACCGACAGTGCTTATATTTACGGGAAACCATTTGATCCGGTACGACAGATTTTTGGTACAATCCCTCAGAAAAGATCCTTATTTACGATAAAAGGAGATATTCCGGATCCTGGAATGTTTTTGGCTTCTTATTTTACATCAGAGCTAAAAAAAGCTGGAATTCGGGTCTCCGGAAGAGCATCTTCTTCCAGAGTTGAAGAGTTTGACCCGGAAGAAAAAAAGGTCTTGTCGCAAACCATATCTCCCAATTTGAAAAAGATAATTCAGGTAATAAATTTCAGAAGTAATAATCACTATGCCGAACACCTTTTTAGAAAAATAGGATCAGAAAACAAAGTGAAATCATTTTGGAAATCAAAAGGCCTGGATACCGATGCCCTTTTTATGTACGATGGCTCTGGTTTGTCGCCGGTTAATGCCGTGAGTGTTGATTTTTTGACCGATTTATTGGTTTATATGGCGACAAAAAGCAAATATTCCGAAGCTTTTTATCTATCATTACCCTGTGCCGGAAAAGAAGGTACTGTAATTAATTTTCTGAAAGGTACCTCTTTAGATGGCGTTTCCCGCATGAAAAGCGGAAGTATGGAAGGTATATATTCCTACAGCGGATATGTGGACAAGAACGGAAAACGTTATGCATTTTCGATTATCGTGAATAAATTCAATGGAGCACGCCCTGATGTTCGTAGTCAAATAGAAAAATTATTGCTTTCCTTGTTTAACAATCCGTAATCCGATATCCGAAATTCCGTTCAGTTTGTTTTCTCTCATGCCTTGTTTGATGGAATAAAGATATGTGCCGGAAATGGAAAAACGAATATTTTGCTCAAAAGGAAGACTCAAAGTATGTAATGTACTTCCTCTTCCATACCATTTTCCATAAATATCAGCTAATTCGCAATTTATGGTGTCTTTTTGGATACTTCCCTCTGGAGCTTTTTGGTTGACAAACAACCATAAATTACGATATGGATAATTCTCCTTGCTCCGAACTTCCAGAAAGACATTATAATAACTCAAAGTATCAGTTACCTCAACTGCAAAATCGAAAGAAGTATTCCTGTCCCATTGAGCTCCTTCGACGCCTTTGAATTGAAAGAACATGTCTTTTCTATCAGAACAGGCTGGCGATAAGCACAACAGGAAGCAAAACAGAATGAAAAACCATTTATGATTGCTCTGTCTGACCATTATCTTTTTTCTTTATGACTTTAGGAGTATGCTGATTCTTATCCTCATCGTTCCTTAAATGATTGTTCCCATTTCCTCCGTTGTTTTTTTTAAGCTCCGGACGTCTATTATTATGATTATTCGGTTTGTTATTATTAGCGTTATTGTTATTATTATTCCGATTATCATCCCCTCTCCTGGATTCCCCCAAATCCTTAGAGTCCTTAAGGCCCTTGTTCTCTTTAATATCCTTATTATCTCTATTCTCTCTTCCCTCTCGATTTCCTTTCTTCTTTTTCTTCTTAGGATTATCGAATCTCGTAACGCTCTCTCCCAAAATATCCTGGTATTCTTTTTGAGGCTTGTTGTTATTCTCTACAACGAGTAGCTGATCCACCCTGATTCCCTTCCTGTTCAATCCGATAATTTCGAAAGCTCTTTCGGCTGAAATAGTAACAAGGTTTGCCGCAAAATTCTTGTCAGAAGAATAAGTCATCTGATTTTTGAAAACATCTGTTTTGAAATGATAGAAAGTTCCATCTTTTGTCTCCAAAGGAATTTCTCTTGACGGGTATTTCTTTTGCGCTTCCGCGTATGCATCGACTTCATAATTGAGGCAACATTTAAGTTTTGCACACTGTCCGGCTAATTTTTGTGGATTTAAAGAGATATCCTGTATCCTGGCTGAGCCTGTTGATACCGAAATAAAGTTAGTCATCCATCCCGAACAACATAGTTCACGTCCGCAAGGGCCGATGCCGCCGATGCGACCTGCTTCCTGGCGAGCTCCGATCTGCTTCATTTCAATCCGGACACGGAAAGCTTCTGCCAGATCTTTGATCAACTGACGAAAATCGACACGCTCATCAGCAATGTAATAAAAAATAGCTTTATTTCCATCTCCTTGATACTCAACGTCTCCGATTTTCATTTGAAGTCCTAGTCCTTCTGCGATTTTCCGGGAACGGATCATCGTGTCATGCTCTCTCGCTTTAGCCTCTTCAAATTTCTCCAAATCATTTGGCTTGGCCTTACGATAAACCCGTCTGACCTCGGCATCCGGACGAACCCTGTTTCTTTTCATTTGCAAAAGAACCAGTTTGCCGGTCATGGTCACAGTTCCGATATCATGTCCGGGACTAGACTCCACGGCCACAACATCTCCTTTTTCCAAAGGTATCTTTGTGCTATTTAAAAAATAGCCTTTACGTGTATTCTTAAATTGAACTTCCACATAATCGGTGGCAAGTTCGGATTCGGGGATGTCGCATAGCCAATCGTATGAATTCAGCTTGTTAACTTGTTTGCAACAGCCTTTTTTGTTCATACAGCATCCACCGTTATATAATCTATATTCCATAGTGCAAATTTATTATTTTTTCAATAAAACCGCAATTTTCATAGACAAATCAAGGAATATCATTTTAGGATTAACATTTTGTTCGATATGCCTTTCTGCCATTTCCAGCTCTTCCATCAATTCAATAACATTACGTTCATTCACATAAGTTGAAAAATTTACGGAGAAATTGGATTCTGCGGAATTCATGTAATTAATTTCTTTTGAATGAAGACAATAGACGAAGTTCTCCCTAATCATACGTTGAGCGTATGAAAGAAAACTTTTTTGCCATTCTCTTCCCATGGAAGCAAAATAATCCCCTTTTGCTTTCATATTTTTGATATTTCGAGTCCAGCAATTACGCATGATGGTAATAAACAATTCCAGAAAGATTTCATTCTCAGTATTGTTTTCAAGAATCTCTTCGGCTTTGAGATAACTTCCGCTTGATAAATGGACTACGGAGGTCATTTCTTCTCCGGAAATATTATATCGTGCCTCAACTGCTTTGGAGAGATTTTCTTCATCAATAGGGGGCACATGCAGACTTTGTGAACGGGAACGGATAGTACCTAAAACTCTGTCCGGTTCTTCTGATACCAACAAAAATATTGTTTTGTCGTACGGCTCCTCTATGATTTTTAGTAGTTTATTGGAACACTCTTCCTGCATTTTCTCAGGCAACCAGATAATCATGATCTTATATTCCGCTTCGTAGATCTTCAGGTTGAGTTTTTTGAGGATGCTATCGCTTTCTGCAGTGTAAATAGTTGCCTGTGAATTTTCCGCTCCGATTGCGTTAAGCCACGAAGACAGTTTGAAATAGGGGTTTTTACCTAATAATTCTCTCCATTCCGCAAAATAATCATCGCAGATTGTGTCTTTCTCTGTAGCGCCGGAACTTTTTTTCTTCTTGACTATCGGAAAAACAAAATGTAAATCAGGATGAGCGTACTTATTGTATTTTATACAGGATGGGCAGATGCCGCAGGAGTCGTTTTCATGTCTGTTTGTACAATTCAGGTATTGTGCGTATGCAATCGCCAAAGGAAGAGCTCCGACACCTTCATTGCCGTGAAACAGTTGGGCATGAGGAACCTGTCCGGATTGTACCGAACGAATCAACCGGTCTTTTAACTGCTGCTGCCCTATGACATCGCTGAATTTCATAGGTCAATAAATAGCTTTTGCAATTTGTCGTACACTGTCAGTCGCCATCAGAGTGTAAAAATGCAGACTGGGAACACCATGTGCAATGAGTTCTTTGCACTGTTGGATACTCCATTCGATACCAACTATTTTAGCTCCTTCATCTGTTTTACATTTTCTTAATTCTATAGCCAAAGCCTCTGGAATTTCGGAACGGAATATTTTGGGTAAAACAGTCAACTGATTTGCCAGAACAATAGGCTTGATTCCCGGGATGATAGGCACATTAATGCTTTGTTTGCGACAAGTTTCCACGAAATCAAAATATTTTTGATTATCGAAAAACATCTGAGTAACAGCATATTCTGCGCCATTATCTATTTTTTCTTTCAGAAAAGCAATGTCGGATTCCATATTCGGAGCTTCCTCATGCTTTTCCGGATAACAGGCAACTCCGTATGAGAATGGGGTTTCCATCTTCTCAAAAAGACTTCCATCCGAAGCAATCCCCTGATTAAAATTGTTGACCTGCTTTTGAAGATCTGTAGTATGATTATGGCTTTCTCCCTGATAAATTTGAGTCGGATCCAATTTATTTGCATCTCCACGAAGCAATAAAAGATCATGTACCCCCAGGAAATTTAAGTCCAGCAGGGCATACTCAGTTTCCATCTGGGTAAAACCTTTGCAGATAATATGGGGAATGGCTGTAATTCCGTAATGGTACTGGATTGCAGCCGAAATAGCAACTGTTCCTGGACGCTTGCGGACATTGACTTTTTTCATCAACCCACCTTCTGTTTCCTGATAAATATTTTCACTGTGGTGGGTCGTTATATTGATATATTTGGGGTCAAACTCCCGCAATTTATCTATGATGTTACAAACTTTCGAGAAACTGTTGCCTTTTAATGGCGGTAATATTTCGAACGAAAACGCTGTTTTTTTACTATTTTTCAATAGGTCTATGACTCTCATTCTACTAGAAATTTATTGCAAAGATAATATAAATGATTACATTTGCATCATCAATAAATACTACTTTTAACATGGAAAATATCAATTGGTCGGAACTGTCGTTTGGTTACATGAAAACAGACTATAATGTAAGATGTTACTGTCGCAATGGAAAATGGGGTGAATTGGAAATCTCCGATTCGGAATTTATTCCGATGCATATAGCAGCTACCTGTTTGCATTATGGGCAGGAAGCATTCGAAGGCTTGAAGGCTTTCAAAGGAAGAGACGGAAAAATTCGTATTTTCCGGATGCGTGAGAATGCTTTGCGTTTACAGGCTTCTTCCCGCGGAATTATGATGCAGGAATTACCGGTTGAAGTCTTCGAAAACGCTGTTGTTGAAGCCATTAAACGTAATGAACGTTTTGTCCCTCCTTATGAAAGTGGTGCTTCATTGTATATTCGTCCACTGCTTATCGGTACAGGTGCTCAGGTTGGTGTGAAACCAGCTTCAGAGTACTTGTTTGTCGTATTTGTAACCCCGGTAGGACCTTATTTCAAAGAGGGATTCAAGCCGACTCCATACGCTATCATTCGAGGCTATGACCGTGCAGCTCCTCTGGGTACCGGAACTATTAAAGTCGGCGGAAATTATGCCGCGAGTCTTGTTCCCGGAGATATTGCTCATTCAAAAGGATATTCAGCTGTACTTTATCTCGATGCAAAAGAGAAGAAATATATCGACGAATGTGGCCCTGCAAACTTTTTTGGAATAAAAAATAACACCTATATTACCCCGGAATCTGTTTCTATTCTACCTTCTATTACAAATAAGAGCTTAATTGTTCTTGCAGAGGAGATTGGAATGAAAGTGGAACGCCGTCCCGTTCCTGTCGAAGAACTGGCTACTTTCGAAGAAGCCGGCGCTTGTGGAACGGCAGCTGTTATCAGTCCGGTACAACGAATTGATGACCTGGATGAAAACAAATCTTATGTTTTTTCAAAAGATGGAGAGCCGGGTCCAATAAGCCTTAAACTGTATAATAAACTAAGAGCAATCCAATATGGTGACGAAGCTGATAAATACGGCTGGGTTACAATCATCTAATTATCAACTATTATGACACTCAACAGACGCAACTTTCTCCGAATTTCGGCAACAGCAGGCGCCGGAGCTTTGTTCCTTAATCCGGCCGATTCTTTGGCCTCTGCGAAAGCAAGCAATGATCTTAAATTCCCAACCCGAAAATTGGGAAAAACAGGTTTGGTATTACCTATTTTAAGTATGGGTGTTATGCGTGCAGATAATCCGTCAGTATTGAGAGCTGCATATAATTCCGGAATTCTTCATTTTGATACGGCCCATGGTTATCAAAATGGTAAAAATGAGGAAATGGTTGGTAATTTTTTCAAGGGAAAACCTCGTGAATCATTTATTGTAGCTACTAAAGGCAAGGCAAATTATCCGTTTAATGAAAATTTTGAGAAAGAATTCACTGAAATGTTGGAGACTTCACTCAAGCGTCTTCAAATGGATTATGTGGATATTTTTTATTCTCATGCTTTGAAAGAAGTTGGCGAAGTGAATGATCCACGCATGCTGGCCCTTTTGTCAAAATTTAAAAAAGAAGGAAAAGTTAAATTTATAGGTTTTTCTACTCATGCAAATAAGCCGGATCAAATAGATGCGGCAATAGAAACCGGCATCTATGATGTTATCCTGTTGAGTTATAATTTTAAGCTGAAGCAATTGAAGGAAACGGATGAAGCGATTGCCCGTGGAGTAAAAGCCGGAATCGGTTTTGTGGCAATGAAAACTATGACCGGAGGAACGGCCGATGCTGACGGAAAGAAAAAAATTGATGCGGGAGCCTGTCTGAAATGGGCATGGCAAAATGAGAATATCACTACAATCATTCCGGGATTTACTAATTATGATGAATTAGATCAGTGTATTGCAGCGGCCAATGATCCCAAATTGAATGAAAAAGAAAAAGAATATATTGCAGCGCTTTGCAAAGAAGAATTGATGTATTGCGTAAATTGTGAAAAATGTGTGGCCGATTGTGTTGAGCATTTGCCTATTCCTGATATGATGCGGGCCTACATGTACAATTACGGGTACAGACAGCCTGCGTTATCTAAGGATACTTTGATGGAACTGGCATTATCCGATAAAATATGTACTTCTTGCAGCACTTGTTCTGTTATATGTACGGAAGGATTTGATGTTCAGAAAAAGATCGCGGCTATTTCGCAATTGAGAAATATTCCGAACGAATTTTTAGTGTAGGAGCAAAGCAAATAAATATTATGAGGAAAAAATATTTTAGTTTGATTTTATTTTTGTGTTTTGTGTCTCTTCTTTCAGCACAAACGCCGGCGGAGTTGAAATCATATCTTCCTGAAGTTGCAGGTTGGAGTGTTTCGAAAGATATAGAGGTGTTTAACCGTGAAAATTTGTATCAAAGAATAAATGGAGCTGCTCCTTTGTTCCTGGAGAATCATTTTCAGGAAATGACTTCAATGGTTTATACTAAAGGCGATGATTATATCACAATTCAGGCTTATCGTCATGCTGCTCCGGTCGATGCTTTTGGAATGTATTCATCCGAACGTTCTTCGGATATGACTTTCTATAAAATAGGAGGAGAAGCTCAGGGAGATAATATTGGTTTGTTCTGTTTTGCCGGTTGTATTTACTTGAAAATGCAGGCCAACAATGAATCGGCAGAGATAGGAGAGGCCTTGCGTACAATAGCTAAAGGATTGGCTTCGAAAATTGATCCGAAAGCTTCATATCCTGGCTTATTTGGATATTTCCCTGCAGAAAATAAAGTAGAACACTCAGAAGCATACATCACGTCGAATTATATTGGTCATGAATTTTTGAAAGGAATTTATACTTGTAATTATAAAAAAGACGGAAAGCAGGTTCAATTATTTGCTTTCGAAGGAAAAAGCATGGACGAACTTTATCAGATGGGAGAGAAATATTTTGCATTCACAAAGCAATCGTTTACTCCTCAGGAAGGCGAAATCTTTATTATAAAGGATAAATACAATGGCGACATTCCATGTATGTGGAAAGGTTTGTGTGTGGTTGGAATTTTTAATGAAGACGGAGATAATTCCGGCGCTTTCAGCGATGGTTCGTTGATACATGAGTTGATGAATAATATCGAGAAATGAAGCGGTTTGCGGCCCATTATATTTTTGCAGGAAGGGCATATAAACAACATTATATTGAGTTGGACGAAAATAATTTTGTGAGAAAAATTCTTCCGCTCGAACATGAAATTGCAGAGACAGTATTCCATAATGGGATACTGTTTCCTGTTTCTACTACATTCGAATTGCAAATATCCACAGTTATTGAGTCTCTGAAAATTTTGTCGAAGATGTATCCAGAAGATTCTATATTTCAATTATTGCAACGTGCCGGCTTTGTCTGTGAAGACCAAAATGTTCCGGTTCAGGTATTTCAATTAGATGGGATTGACTTGATTTTGTTGCGATTTTCAAATGAAAATAATTTATCTCCTGATCTCCGGAAAATAATTTGAAAACAAGATTTATTTTTATTTTTGGCATGATTTTTTCATAGTTCGAAAATAATTACATACATTTGCAGCGAATACTGCAATACAAACACGCATAACTTTAGGAAACGGTCTCAAATGAAAA
>JAVBUX010000233.1:0-7028 GCA_031554915.1 Bacteroidales bacterium
CCCTGATACCGGGAGAAGTAGGAGCTTCTGCTGTACAAAACATAGGAGCTTATGGTACGGAAGTGGGAGATTACATCACAGAAGTGCATGTTTATGCTCTTGAAACCGGAGAAAAAATGATCTTTTCGAATGTCGATTGTAAGTTTGCATATCGTAAGAGTTTTTTCAAGACGGAATCCAATAGAGGTAAGTATTTTGTGTCTCATGTTGTGTTTCAATTATCTAAAAAACCAGTGTTCAACATTGAATACGGAAATCTGAAAGAGATGTTGAAAGACAAAGAAATAAATTTGAAAACGATACGTGAAGCTGTGATTGCTGTTCGTGAAAGTAAATTACCGGATCCAAAACAGATTGGTAATGCCGGAAGTTTCTTTATGAATCCTTACATCTGCATGGAACATTTCAAAGCTTTGCAGAATCAATATCCTAATATGCCTTTTTATCCGGTAAATGATGAGGTTGTTAAAATTCCGGCAGCTTGGTTGATCGATCAGTGTGGATTGAAAGGTAAAACTCTGGGTGGGGCTGCCGTTCATAAAAGGCAGGCTCTGGTACTGGTGAATAAAAATGGAGCAACCGGAGAAGAAATAGCTCAGTTGGCCGAAGTGGTTCGTGAGACAGTAAAGAAGAAATTTGAAATAGAACTTCATCCTGAAGTTAATTATATTTAGTCTGATTAATGAAGCTAACATTTTTGGGTACAGGAACTTCTACCGGAGTTCCGGAAATCGGATGTGATTGTGAGGTTTGTACTTCCATTGATCCTCGAGACAAGCGTTTACGGGTATCATTGATTGTTGAAGTCGAAAACAAAAAAATACTGATCGATTGTGGTCCGGATTTTCGGCAGCAAATGCTTTCTAATCCTATCGATCGCATTGATGCGGTTTTAATTACACATGAACACTATGATCATGTAGGAGGAATCGATGATTTACGTCCGTTTTGTAAATTCGGAGCAGTGGATTTATATGCAGAAAAATATGTATCGGATGCTATTCGAATGAGGATTCCTTATGTTTTTAAGGAAAATAAATACCCGGGAGTTCCAAACATATCACTGCATGAAATTGATGTTCGTCCTTTTGAAATTGCTGGTTTAAAAATTATACCTATCCGGTTGTTGCATGGACGATTACCTATATTCGGATATCGTATTGGCAAAATGGCTTATCTAACCGATCTAAAAACTATTCCTGATGAAGAATTTTCTAAATTAGAGGGATTAGATATATTGATTATCAATGCATTACATTTTAAAGAGCATATTTCTCACGAAACGGTACAGGATGCTTTTGAAAATATAAAGAAAATAAAGCCCCAAAAGGCATTTTTGATCCACATGGGGCATCGTTTTGGACTTCATGCAGTGATGGAGAATCAAATGCCTGAAAATGTGTTTGTTGCATACGATGGTTTGAAAATAGATTTATGAATATGGAAATAGAAAAACCGGTTGTCGAGTCAGGATTAGTAGAAGTCCAGGGAGCACGTGTTCATAATTTAAAAAATATTGATATAACTATTCCTCGTAATAAATTTACAGTTATTACCGGCTTGAGTGGCAGTGGAAAATCTTCATTAGCTTTCGATACTATATTTGCGGAAGGACAGCGCCGCTATATTGAGACGTTCTCTTCGTATGCCCGTTCATTTTTAGGTAACCTGGAGCGTCCTGATGTCGATAAAATTTCTGGTTTGAGTCCTGTGATTGCTATAGAACAGAGGACAACGAATCGTAGTCCGCGTTCAACAGTCGGAACAACGACAGAAATATATGACTTCCTGCGTTTGCTTTATGCCCGGGCGGGAGAGGCTTTTTCTTACAATACAGGTGAAAGAATGGTTAAATATACCGAAGAACAGGTCCTTGAGTTAATCATGGAGCATTACAAAAATCGTAAGGTATATATACTGGCTCCTGTTGTCCGGAATAGAAAGGGGCATTATAAAGAACTATTTGAACAATTGCGTAAAAAGGGTTTTCTGAACGTTCGAATAGATGGAGAACTTCGGGAAATTATTCCAGGAATGAAGCTGGATCGTTACAAAAGCCACGCAATAGAAGTGGTGGTCGATAAACTTTTGATTTCTGAAAATTTTGCAGCCAGAGTCAAGAATAGCGTCCGTACAGCAATGAAGCATGGGGACGGTTTATTGATTGTTTTAGACCTGGAAACGAACAATATATATCATTTCAGTCGCCGGTTGATGTGTCCAAGCACGGGTTTATCTTATAGTGAACCGGCTCCTCACAATTTTTCATTTAATTCACCTCATGGGGCTTGTACTCATTGTAAAGGAATTGGTACAATTAATCAGATCGACATTCAAAAGATAGTTCCCAAATCAGAAATGAGCATTTATCAAGGAGGCATTGTTCCTCTTGGAAAGTATCGTAATGTTATGATATTCTGGCAAATAGAGGCTATTTGTGAAAAACATGGTGTGACGATAAAAACTCCTATCAAGGACCTTCCGGAAGAGGCCATGGATGATATCATGAATGGGACGGAAGAACGTCTGCAAATCAAAAATGAATCATTAGGTAATTCTAATTATTTCCTTTCATTTGAGGGAGTTACGAAATACGTGATGATGCAGCAGGAGTCAGATGCTTCAGCTTCGGCGCAAAAATGGGCTGATCAGTTTGTCCGTACAGTGGTTTGTCCGGAATGTAAAGGACAGCGGTTGAATAAAGAGGCCTTGCATTATTTTATTGATGGGAAGAATATTTCGGACCTGTCTGTGATGGATATTTCCGAACTATATGAATGGATTGACGGTCTGGAATCTCGTTTGACAGAAAAGCAAAAACAGATTGCGGTAGAGATCCTTAAAGAAATACATTCACGTTTACATTTTCTTGTCGATGTAGGATTGGATTATCTATCATTAAGCAGGTCATCTGTTAGTCTATCGGGAGGGGAAAGCCAGAGGATCCGGTTAGCAACTCAAATTGGGTCACAATTAGTCAATGTTTTGTATATTCTTGATGAGCCCAGTATTGGTCTGCATCAACGTGATAATAATCGTCTGATAGATTCTTTAAAACAGCTTCGGGATACGGGTAACTCAGTGATTGTTGTTGAACATGATAAAGATATGATGCTTAATGCCGATTATGTAGTTGATTTAGGGCCCAGGGCAGGTCGTTTAGGAGGTCAAGTCGTATTTTCCGGGACTCCTCAGGAGATGCTTAAGTCCAATACGTTGACTTCCATGTATTTAAGTGGAGGAAAAGCAATAGAGGTACCTAAAAAGAGGCGGAAGGGCAATGGACAAAAAATTGTCTTGAAAGGTGCTTCAGGAAATAATTTGAAGCATATTAATGCTACTTTTCCATTAGGTATGTTTATTTGTGTCACAGGGGTTTCTGGGAGTGGTAAATCGACTTTGATCAATGAAACACTACAACAAATATTGAGTTCTAAGTTGTATCATGCTTTGGAAGATCCTTTGGCATACGATTCTATTGAGGGTATTGAAAACATAGATAAGATCGTTAATGTGGATCAATCGCCAATCGGACGTACGCCACGTTCTAATCCGGCAACATATACCGGTGTTTTCTCCGATATCCGAAATTTATTTGTCGAATTACCTGAATCCAGGATCAGAGGATATAAACCAGGTCGTTTTTCATTCAATATATCAGGAGGTCGTTGTGAAACCTGTAATGGAAATGGGTATAAATCCATAGAAATGAACTTCTTACCAGATGTTATGGTGCCATGTGAAGATTGCCATGGCAAACGTTATAATCGGGAAACATTAGAGGTTCGTTACAAAGGAAAATCGATAGCAGATGTTCTGGATATGACTATCAATATGGCTGTCGAGTTTTTTGAAAATGTTCCTATTATATTGCATAAGATCAAGGTTTTACAAGATGTTGGTTTGGGTTATGTAAGGTTAGGGCAATCATCGACTACGCTATCCGGAGGGGAGAGTCAGCGTGTAAAATTAGCAACAGAACTGGCAAAACGGGATACTGGACGGACTTTATATGTTTTGGATGAACCGACTACAGGTTTGCATTTTGAAGATATCAATGTTCTATTGGGTGTTATCAACCGGTTGGTAGATAAGGGAAATACCATGATTGTAATCGAACATAACCTGGATGTCATTAAATCTGCGGATTATGTTATCGATATGGGTCCGGAAGGTGGCCGAGGAGGAGGTCTGGTCTTGTTTGAAGGAACTCCGGAGCAGTTGGTTAAGTCTGCAGATAGTTATACTGCCAAATACCTGAAACCTGAATTGGAATAATTTTCAATTGTCGATTGGTATTATCAGAAAAAAGTTATAATTTTGCCGTTCAAAAGCGGGATGTAGCGCAGTTGGTAGCGTGCCACGTTCGGGACGTGGAGGTCGGGCGTTCGAATCGCCTCATCCCGACTAGAAAAAAACAATCTTGGTTATTTCATAATGATTTAATTAGGATTGTTTTTTATTTTAAAATAAAAATAATTTGAATCTTTGCATCCAAATGAATCAGTTCTTACGTCTAAAGTATGAGATCTCAAAATTATTAACAATTTAAAATGAATATTATGTTATTGAATGTTTTGCCCATAGAAATAATATCTGTTGTAGGATTATTTTTACTCCCATTTATTTTCATTATTTTCTTCATTTGGACTAAAAGTAAAGAAAATCGTAAACGAATGGAATTGCGAGCCGAGTTGTATATAAAGTCCTTGGAAAAAGGAGAGAAGTTTCCTGAAAAGTTGTTTGAAACTCCCAAAAAGAAAAATAATTCACTAAAAACTGGAATTATTTTGATTGCAGCGGCTTTTGGTATTGCATTATTTGCATTCCTGATGTCAGATACTCCAGGGCAGGCTAAGCTCGCTTATTTAGGAATAATTCCTTTATTTTTAGGTCTGGGATTCCTGATAATCCACTTTATCGAGAAGAAAGACGGTCTTGATAATGAAGAATGACGCATTACTTGCTTCCCGTGTTGCGTTACTGGGCGATCAAAAAGCTTTCAACCAATTGGTTGAGCTTTATCAATCGCCCATTCGGCGTTTTTTCTTCAATTTGACAGGAGGAGATGAGGAGTTAAGTAAAGATCTTGCCCAGGAAACTTTTATAAAAGCCTGGCTTAATATTACCTCATTTCGTGCAATTTCTAAATTTTCCACCTGGTTGTATCGCATAGCATATAATACTTTTTATGACTATGTCAGATCAAGGAAACAAACATCCGAGATAAACATGGAGATTATTGGAGATTCTGAGATTGCAGAAATGAGTAATCAGGATTTTAATATGGACTTTACAAAGGCATTGACTATTCTGAAAGAAGATGAACGTATCGTTATGTTATTGTTTTACATGGAAGATTTGACTGTAGATAAAATTTCAGGGATAATGAACCGTCCTGTGGGAACGATCAAATCTCATTTATCGAGGGGAAAAGAAAAATTATCGGAATATTTTGAAAAATCCGGATATAAACGGTAATAATACTAATATTTGAATTAATTTTGTGATTATGCTAAATGATAAAGAATTATATCAGGCTTTTAAATCCAATAAATCAGAAATCAGAGATGACGGTTTCACGAAACGTGTAATGAAGGAATTACCAGAGCAAAATAATATATTGCCCCGGATAATTGTATTGTTGAGTATTGTTTTAGGTACTATAATTACAGTTATAGTATTGGGCAGCATTCCTTTTTTCGATCAGGTTGGTTCGATGGTAACTTCTATAAGTCAGCTGCAAGTTCCTTCGTCTTCTTCTGTGACAACTTATATTACAGGTATTGTTTTATTGAGTTCGATAGGTTTTGCAATGAGTCAGCCTGACATCAAATAATATGAAAAATTCAATTCTTTTTGTTATATCAGTTCTTTTTATACTATTTATTTCCTGTTCTGGAAAAGTAATCAGTGGAAGGGAGATCGAGAGAACCGGGGATTATTATTTGTTGGCCGGTACTTATACAAACGGTTCAAGCAAAGGAATATATGTATATGATTTTGATCAGGAGACCGGAAATATAGTCTTTCTTAATGTCAGTCCGAATATATCCAATCCATCTTACCTGGCCGTTTCCAGAGATGAACGTTTTGTTTATTCTGTTTCTGAAGATGATCAGGAGAATGCTTCTGTTTCGTCTTTTTCATTTGATAAAAGTATTGGAATTTTGAAGTTTATCAATACTCAGAAAACGGAAGGCGCTCATCCATGTTATATTGCTGTAAATAAGGAAAATAATTTTATTACTACAGCAAACTTTACAGGTGGGAGTTTATCTGTATTTCCATTAAAAAAAGATGGGAGTTTAGAGCCTATATCTCAGCTATTTATTTGTAATAGTAAAGAGAATATACCTTCTCATATTCACACTACTTATTTTTCTCCTGATGAAAAATATTTATTTGTCACAGATTTAGGTAAAGATAAGATTTATCGATATACTGTAAATCCGGAGTCTAAAAATGATTTTCTTCAAGATCAACAAATTGCAACAAATCTGGATCCAGGTTCAGGTCCAAGGCATCTGGCTTTTCATCCGAATGGGAATTATTTGTATTGTATCAGTGAACTTTCAGGGAAAGTTACAGTATTTCAATATAACGAAGGAAGTTTGAATCAAATTCAAAGTATTGCTTCAGACACGACTTCCGGTATTGGAAATAAAGGTAGTGCCGATATTCATTTAACACCCGACGGCCATTTTCTATATGCCTCAAACCGTTTGAAAGTAGATGGGATTGCCATTTTTGAGGTAAATGAAAATGGCACTTTGGAATCGATCGGTTATCAAACAACCGGAATACATCCCCGGAATTTTTTAATTACTCCTAATGGGAAATTTCTTTTAGTTGCTTCCAGGGATAGCAATAATATTTGTGTTTTCGAAATAAATAAAGAAACCGGTTTATTAAGCAATACTCAAAAAGAGATCAAGATTGATAAACCGGTTTGTTTGAAGCTTATAAGAAAATCATAATTCGAATGAACTTCTGTTCAGGAATGCAACTGTTTTATGTATTTCCTT